>DASZTU010000304.1:0-6369 GCA_035547975.1 Devosiaceae bacterium
GCAATGGAGCAGACATCTGGATTTTGCCAGCACGCATCGCCGCAAAGCGCGACACTGATTCCCGCGACCATTTACCGAATTCGGAGTTTAGCCGCCTTGCTATTGAGTCAATTGACGCACGCAGATGGTTCTTGTCCGGCTTTCCGAATAGCTTTGCAATTCGCGCATAATCCGGAGCTGCTATAATCTCAATTGATTGCGCTTCCGGCGCGAACACGACCACACCAACATTAACAAATTCGAACCTTTCCGGGAACGGAAGGTACTGAAGTACTGAGTAATAGCCTTGTCTACTCATTCTATACCTCCCTTCTCGTTCGGTTGAACCAAGGCGAGCTTCGGATCGGGTACCAAAAGCGGCGGCGCAAACTCTGAAACCCGTTTGGCTCGTTCTAGGATGACCTCCACCAACCTTTCGCGTTGGGGGTGGAGTACACCCCATTGAACCGGGATCGAGTTAACAATTTCCCGTACGGCAGCTTCAGAGACGGCCAAGATGGCTTCTGCCGCCTCTGCTACGTAGGTAGAATTCATGAAAGGGGCAAACTCAGGGAAAAGTCCATAGATCGTCTTGTCATCAAATACCTCCGCCCCATGCATGCCGCCCTCAAACGTGCCTCCAGTGCCCACGAAGCAATTAGCGTGATCAATCGGTTGAACCCGCAGTCGTCCGTTTGGCGCGGGGCCGAAAAGCAAATTGTCCCGATTGTACGACTGGCCGCCGCTAGGCGTCGTGTTGAACCGGTCGCGATTTCTTACCCAGGTATCGAACATCACGAGCTTCGCAACGTCAGCGGGCCGGTCCAGCTTCTTCAGAAAGGTATCGCTCCCGTCGCTCGTGAGGGCGTTTTCTATTTCTGAGGAGAAGAACAGCGGCACACCCATGTGGGTATGCCAATCCAACATGGGGACCTCGATCTCACTATTTTGAATGACCGCAAAGGGTGGCACAGAAAGGCCGATGAGTGTGGCCAATTCCGCGCAAACCAGCTCTGCGGCAAGCGAGTCAGAACCGCTGGGACTAAAAAGCCCTTTGACGTATCCGGGGCCGGCGTCAGTCAGGACGCGTGCGGGGCGCGAGTGGGAGGGGAACAGTTTGACAACGCGCTGCACCGATTGGGGCGAGCAAACTGCCCCACATGCCAGCATTCCCCACCCCCAGCGCCACACGCCTGCTCCCCATCCTAGTACGTCCAAGGGCGAGCGAGTCAACGGGTCCGGGTACTACATGCCGTCCAAATTCCTACCCCCGCCCCGCCCCGTTGAGCACGGCGAGGGCGGCGGCGTGGAGTTCTGGCGTCGCGGCGGCGAGGCAGTTGCCGCCCGCTTCGGCCGGGCCACCTTCCCAGGTCGTCACGATCCCGCCGGCGTTTTCGATCACCGGGATCAGGGGGGCGATGTCGACGTCCTTGAGCGCCGCCTCGCAGACGAGGTCGAGGTGGCCGGCGGCGAGCAGGCAATAGGCGTAGCAGTCGAGCCCGTAGCGCACCTGCAGCGCCGCGCCGCGGAGCGCATTCCATTGCCGCAGCGTGCCGCTCGCCTCGAAAATCTCGGGCGAGGTGGCCGAGAGCTTGGCGAGGCGCACTTCGGTCGTGCCGCTGGTCCTGAGCGGCGTTTCGGCGCCGCCGCGGCGGTAGGTCGAGCCCCCCGGCAGGCCGAGGAAAACCTCGCCCGTGAAAGGCTGCGCCATGAGGCCCGCGACCGCCCGGCCATGGGCGCGAAAGCCGATCAGCGTGCCCCAGACGGGCGCGCCCGAGATGAAGGCGCGCGTGCCGTCGATGGGATCGACGATCCACTCATAGGCGCCGTCCCCCGCTTCGTCGTCCATCTCCTCGCCGACGATGGCGTGGCCGGGAAAGCGCGCGGCGATGATGCGGCGGATGGCGCGCTCCGCCTCGCGGTCGCCGTCGGTCACCGGATCGAAGCCGGCCGCGAGCTTATTGTCCACCGCGAGCCGGGTGCGGAAGCGCGGCAGGGTCTCCGCCGCGGCGGCTTCCGCCGCTTCCAGCAGCACGGCACGAATCGCTGCCGGATCGAGCCCGCCAAGTTGTTGTTTTGTCATAGAGAGTGCGACGCTGCTATTTGTGGGACCGGCTATGTCATAGGCGGGGCAGCGGCAAAATGACAGCCGGCCGTGGCCGTTCCTGGTGATTCATTTTTGCAACAATCGGGGGCTTCTTCTTTGCGGATATGGGCGCAATGCTTGCCCGAATCTGCAAATCGGTTCACTCCCAATACTGCATGATGGATTGACGGCTGGCGATCTCGCTCCGGTCTTTTGGGTCGACACCTCCTGCCGCCATCGTTTCCTCCCTTGACTCGGGCCGCTCGACTTCAGCGGCCCATTTCTTGTCAGGGCCTCCCAACCGCCCGGCCCATCGGGGCCTCCCGCCTTCCAGGGTGCTTCCTTTCGTCCGAAATCGCTATTCGGCGGCGGCCTTTTCGAGCGGCGCCGGCTCGCGCGCGAGGCCAGCGAAATCGAGCCCCATCAGCGCGAAGATCAGCTGCTCGGCGAGCTGCTTGACCATCCCGAACGTCTCGGCCTTCTCGAGCGTCGCCTCGTTCATGTAGAGGTGCCGGCTGAGCTCGATCTGGACGGCGTGGAGGTTGTGCTGCGGGCGCCCGTAGGTGCGGGTGCAGAACCCCCCGGCGTAGGGGCGGTTGCGCGCGACGCGCAGCCCTGCGCCCGCGAATACGGTTTCGACGAGGTCGATGATCATCGGGGCGCAGGCGGTGCCGTAGCGGTCGCCGAGCACGACGTCGGGCGCGGGCCGGTCGCCGGAGCGGGTGAGCTGGGGCATCGAGTGGCAGTCGACGAGGACGGCGACGCCGAACTGGCCGAGCGCCTCGCCGAGGAGGTTTTGCAGCGTCGCGTGATAGGGCTGGTAGATGCCTTCGATCCGCATGCGCGCATCTTCGAGCGTCAGCCGCTCGCGGTAGATGGGCTTGTTCTCGGCGACGACGCGCGCCAGCGTGCCGAGCCCCGCCGCGACCCGCGGGCTCGTGGTGTTGAAGCGCTCGGAGAGCGGCTCGACGAACATCTGCGGGTCGAGCTCCCAGGGCTCCCGGTTGACGTCGAGATAGGCGCGGGGGAAATGCGCCCTGAGCATCGGGCAGCCCACATGCGGCGCGCGCCCGAAAATCTCGTCGATCCAGGCGTCCTCGGACTGGCGGATCGACAGATGGTCGAGCCGCGTCATGGCGAGGAAACGTTCGGGATAGTGGCGGCCGGAATGGGCCGAATTGAAAACCAGGGGCGCCGTCATCCGGCGCGGGCGGATTGTCTCAAAAGCCGGCTTGTCCCAGTAATCGGACTGCACCTTGCTCCCTCCGGGGCTTCCAGCCGCCAGCGGCGCAGGGGGCTCGAAGCGATTTGCTCGAGGATACATTGCCTCCCCCGCAACCGCTTGTCCATCACGGATGTTTTTGCGGGAGTGGCAATCGCGAAGAGTTGCGCCCCTTCAAACTTGCATTAAACATCGCCGCCTAGGTTGGCGCGAATCGAGGCGCCCAGACGAGGAACGGCATGAAGCGGATCCTGCTCGCGGAAGACGACAACGACATGCGTCAGTTCCTGACGCGGGCGCTCAAGAATGCCGGCTACGAGGTGGTGTCGTTCGACAATGGCCGCTCGGCCTATGAGCGGCTGCGCGAGGAGCCGTTTGCGCTTCTGCTGTCCGATATCGTCATGCCCGAGATGGACGGGATCGAACTGGCGCGGCGCGCCACCGAGCTCGACCCCGACCTCAAGGTGATGTTCATCACCGGGTTCGCCGCGGTCGCGCTCAACCCCGACAGCGACGCCCCCAAGGACGCCTCGGTGCTGAGCAAGCCGTTCCACCTGAAAGACCTCGTCAACGAGGTGGAGCGCCTCCTCGCCGCGTGAGGCGGGACGGGGCAGGGGCTACGCGGATCGCAGCCCACGGCCGTCGCGCCGGCCATGATCGAAGATCGATTCCCAAGAACTCTCGTTTCCCTTCAGTCTTGCCGGAGGCGTGCGGGTCGGCTGCCTCAGCAATATCGTGGTTCGTCCTACCGTGGCATCGGTTCTTCCACTATAGTGCTCAGGTCGGGAAATAAACTGACGATCCGTCCAAGACTTCCTGGCGCACCGGGCGCAGTCGAGGGCCGATGGGAGAGCTGGAAGACATACTCGGCGCGGTGGAAGGTCTGCACGGGGCGAGCACGGCGCCGGAGCAATGGCCGGTTGCGCTCGACAAGGTGCGCGCGCTCCTCGGCGGCGTTGGGGTGACGCTCGAGCTTTTCGACCGGGCCACGCTGAAGCACCGCTTTCTTGAGGGTATGTCGTTGCCGGAAAACCAGCCGGCTCGAATGGCCGACTACCCGTCCTACTATCAACGCTTCAATGTGCGGGCGCAGGACCTCGCGCGACAACTTGCCGGCACCATCCGCTTCGACCGGCAATACATGACCGAGTCCGCCATGGACCGAAACCCGTTTTACGGCGAGCTCCTGGCGAGCGGGAACATGCGCTATTGCGTCAGCGGCGCGCTTTACACCGGTCCCGATCTCCTCGGCAGCCTCGCCGTGCAGTTCTCCCGCGCTCAGACGGAGACGGGCACGCGCGAAGCGAGGCGCCTTCGGCCGCTGCTGCGCCACGCGACCATGGCCATCGACGTTGCGCTCAGGCTGCGTCACGCCGCCGAGCAGGCGGGGCTTGGCGAAGCGCTGGACTGGCTGGCCGACGGCATCGTGCTGATCGCCGACAAGGGGCGGGTGTTGAGCAACAACGCCGCGGCGGCGTCGATCGCGAGCCGTGGCGACGGTCTTGATCTCGCCGGTGGCTGGCTGTCATTCGGCGATGCGCAGGCGCGCCGCGCCTTGGCCCTGGCGCTGCGCGACATCGCCGAGGGGGAAGCCGATCCGCGCACCGGCAGCGGCGGCGATTTCGTCGCGCGGCGCGCCGCCGACGACGTCCCCTACACCATCGCCGTTCGGTCCTTGCGGGACCGGCGAGCCGTCGATGCCGTCGCCGTTGTGTTCATCCACGATCCGCTGGCGAGCAATACCTCGATCGCAACCCTGCAGCTCGCCTTCGGCCTCACGCCGGCGGAGGCGCATCTCGCCGCGGCGCTCCGCCGCGGCCCGCCCCCGGGCGCCTATGCGCGGGCGAACGGGCTGAGCATCAACACCATCTACACGCACCTCGCCCACATCAAGGACAAGTGCGGCCGCTCCCGTGCGGGCGAGCTGATCGGCGTGCTCAACGCGGTCGCAAATCGAATTGCGCCGACGGCGCAGCCCCGGCGACCGGCAGATGGGAAAAACCCTATTTGAGGTGGAGCACGCCCTCGTAGCGGATGAGGTCGCCATCGGGATAGGATTGCAGTTCGTCCGTGCCGCCGCCGCCGGTCATGCCCGCATACTTGCCGGTCCCCCAGACGACGCCCCAGGTGTTCACATCGTCGACCGTCTTCCACCACATCGCCCAGCGGTCGCCATCCTTGTCGATCGCGTCGCAGTATCCGGCGCCGGGCGCGTGCTTGCCGTCAGCCGACATGACGAGGATGCCATCGCAGTCCTGCCGGTTGTGATCCAGCGGGCCGGGCGGGCCGGCGTCGACGATGATGCCCTTCTGGTGCACCCGGAGCAGGGAACCGCCGGCGGGCAATGCCGACTGTTCCTGGATTGTGGTGAGGTAGGCAACGTACCCGCCGACCTTGGTATCGGCGGCGAGGGTCGGGGTCGAGGATGCGGCGAGCGCAAGGACGACGCAGCTGCTGACTGGCGGTAGTTTCATGGTGATTTCCTCCGTGGAGCCGCATGGGCGACGTGAGCCAGCCTGGCGCGTCCAGCAGCCCGGCGCGTCATCAAAATTGGTGAGAGGATGATGGGAAGTCGAAATCGGCGACCCGGTTCTCGTCGGAGGTCGGGTTGTGGGTCCGGCGGGGGCTACCCCCAGCGCACCTCGTCCGCCGGCAGGCCGCTGCCGCAGCTGCGGCGCACCACGAGATTGACGGCGACCCTGAAGACGGCAATCTCGAGGGGCTCTGGCACAAGGGTTATACGGGGGGCGCCGAATGGATTTACCGCAACCCGTATCCTTACGCGCCGCTCAGCGACGACGAGATCGCCATCGCGACCGTGCTTTGCGGCATGGCCGCCTATCTCGAGGGCGGGCCCGAGGTCTACGGCTTCGCCGAGGCGGCGCAGGACCAGTGGCTGTCGCTCGCCCTTGACGAGGCGCTGAGACTCGGCGTGCCGGTGACGGTGCCGCAAGCGCCCTGGGGCTGACGGCAGCGGGGGCGCTCGGCGCGCCGCTGGCGGCGGCTGGCTATGGCGCCGCCCTCGCAACGCGCGCATGCCGCGACTGTCTTTCCCCGGATATATCCGGCGCGTGATCGCCTC
>DASZTU010000305.1:0-4135 GCA_035547975.1 Devosiaceae bacterium
CCAGTCCCGGCCCAAGTCGGCTCCACGGAAGAAATCATGAGCCGGGCCGTCTTTGTCCGCGCGCTCGGCGGACCCGAAGTGCTTTCCCTCGAAAGCCGGGAACTGGGACCGCCGGGACCCGGCGAGATCAAGGTCCGCAATCGCGCCATCGGCCTCAACTTCGTGGATGCCTACCAACGGACGGGCCTGTACAAGGTGCCGCTGCCCTTTGTGGCCGGAAATGAAGGCGCGGGCGAGGTCGTCGCCGTCGGCGAGGGGGTGAGGCTGTGGAAGGCCGGCGACCGCGTCGCCTATTCGGGCCCGGTGGGGGCATATGCGGACGAACGGCTGCTGCCGGCCGATCGGGCCGTACCGATCCCGGACGGCATCGACTTCGAAACGGCGGCCGCCGCGCTGCTCAAGGGCACCACGGCGTTCTATCTCCTGCACTGGACGCATGCGCTCAAGCCGGGGGAAACGGTACTGATCCACGCTGCAGCCGGAGGGACAGGCTCGATCCTGTGCCAGTGGGCGCACGCCATCGGCGCGCGCGTCATCGGAACGGCCGGGACGGACGAGAAGGTTGCCGAAGCCAAGGCGCTTGGCTGCGACGAAGTCATCAACTATCGCACGACCCAGTTCGCGCCGCGCGTGCGCGAGCTGACCGGGGGCAGGGGTGTCGACGTCGTCTATGATGGCGTCGGGCAGGCGACGTTCGAGGCCTCGCTCGATTGCCTGAGGCCGCGCGGCCTGATGGTAAGCTTCGGCAACGCCTCAGGACCTGTCTCGATCCCCCGGCTGACGATTCTTGCCGAGAAGGGGTCGCTCTTTCTGACCCGGCCGACGAGCGCCGCCTATTTTCCGGACGGCGACAGGTTGCGGGAGGCCGCCAAGGCCCTGTTCGAAGCGATCATCCGCGGCGACATCCGCGTCTTCATCGGCCAGACCTGGCCATTGGCGCAGGCGGTGGAGGCGACCCGCGCCCTCGAGGCGCGCCGGACCACCGGCTCGACCGTGCTCATCCCGTGAGGCGATGATGGCGGGCAGGGAGGGATTCGAACCCCCGGAACGCTTGCGCGTTCGCCGGTTTTCAAGACCGGAGCAATCGACCGCTCTGCCACCTGCCCGTCCGGTCGCCTTTATCCCGCCCCGGCCGGGGCGTCCAGCCGTGGCGGTGCGCCAATGAGCCCGACGGCCGGCGCGACGGTGCTGCCCCTTGGCGACCGGGCGATGCTGATCCGCTTCGCCGAGACGCTGTCGGACGAGGCGAACCGAGCGGCCATTATGCTGGCCCGGGCGCTCGAGGCCGATCCTCCCGCCGGCGTGCTGGAGATCGCGCCGGGGCTGGTCTCGGTTCTTCTGCGGCTGGAGGCGACCGCCGATTTCGGGCGCGTCCGCGGCGAGGTCATGCTGCGAAACGAGTTTGCACAATTCAGCCCCGGTGTCGAACACCGCGTTCCCGTGCGCTTCGACGGCGACGACCTCGCGGAGGTTGCCGCACGGCTCAGCCTGTCACGGCAAGACTTCATCGAGCGCCACAATCGCGCCCCGCTGCGGGTGCTGGCGACGGGATTTGCGCCCGGCTTCGTGTATTGCGGCCTGCACCCCGCGGACATGGTCGTGCCGCGCCGCGAGAGTGTGCGCCCGATGGCGCCGGGCGGCACGGTGCTTTTCGCGGCGGGGCAGACGGCCATCGCCGCAACCCCCATCCGCACCGGCTGGCACGTCATCGGCCAAACGCCGTTCCAGAACTTCGACCCCTCCCGCGATACGCCGACGCGGCTGCGGGCGGGCGATCTCGTGCGCTTCGAACAGATCGAATGACGGCAATCACGATCACCCGCGCCGGACCGCTCGCGACCCTCCAGGATGAGGGGCGGTTCGGGTTCCTCCGGCATGGGATCAGTGCTTCAGGCCCGATGGATCGCGGGGGCTACCGGCTTGCCGGCGCCATGCTCGCGGTTGCGGGCAGAACGGCGATCGAGTTCACTGCGGCGGGTCTGGAGTTTACAGCTGATGGACCGCTCCGGGCGGGATGCGCAGGGGGCGCGTTCCGGCTCGCCGTCAACGGCCACGAACGCGAGTGGCCGGCCCGGCTGGGGCTTGCTGCGGGCGACCGCGTCGCCATCACGCCGGGACCCGCGGGCAACTACGGATATGTGCGCTTTGACCGCGAGGTGGATGTGCCCGTGGTGCTGGGCAGCCGGGCGACGAATGTCGCCGTGGGTCTTGGCGGCTACAAGGGCCGGGCGCTCCGCGCGGGCGACCGGATCGGCCTGGGCGGCGAGGGCACCGCCCCGGACCCCGCCCCGCCGCCATCGGGCAGCGGACCGCTGCGGGTGATGTGGGGCCTTCATGCGGATCTTTTCGACTCGGCGGCACGCGAGGGTTTTGTGCGATCGGGCTTCATCGTCACGTCAAACCTCGATCGCATGGGGGTGCGGCTCGCGGACCGGAGCCGGGCGCTGGCGGGTCCACCGAGGCTGACGCTGGTCTCGGACGCAATCGTTCCCGGCGACATCCAGATTCTCGGAGACGGCACGCCGATCGTGCTCATGCGTGACCACCAGCCGACGGGCGGGTATCCTCGCATCGCGACCGTGGTGAGCGCCGATCTCGACCGGTTCGCGCAATTGAGGCCAGGCGAGGAGGTTCGCTTCATTCCCGTGACGCTCGAGCACGCCCGATGAGCCTGACGCTCGATCTCAATGCCGATCTGGGGGAGGGCGTGGGAGACGACGAGGCCATGCTCGACATCGTGTCGTCGGCGAGCATCGCCTGCGGCGGGCATGCCGGCGACGAAGCGAGCATGCGCCGGGCGCTGCGCGCCGCCAAGGCCCGGGGCGTGGTGGCAGGCGCCCATCCGGGTTTCCCCGACCGCGCCAATTTCGGCCGGGCGCGCATGGCGCTGCCGCCCGAGGAGCTCGACGCGACCATCCGCGCGCAGGTTCGAACACTTGTGGAGCTGGGCGATGAAGAGGGCTGGCCGGTCCGCTACGTGAAGCTCCACGGCGCGCTCGCCAACATGGCGGCGGAGGAGCCGGCAGTGGCGGCGGTCTGCTTCGCCGCCGTCGAGGGTCTCGTGCGCGACATGGCGATCCTTGCCATCGACAATTCGGCGCAGGCTGACATCGCCGAAAGCTTCGGCTTCCGCACGATACGGGAGGCTTACGCCGATCGAGCCTATCAGCCCGACGGCCTGCTGGTTCCCCGCCAGATGCCGGGGAGCGTCCTGCACGAGCCTGCGGCGATCGCCGAAAGAGCGGTGCGGCTGGCGCTATCGGGGAAGATCACGACGGTCGAGGGCAGCACGATTGCGTCCCAGGCCCGCTCGCTGTGCATCCATGGCGACACGCCGGAGGCCGTCGACATCGCCAGAGCCGTCCGTGCGGCGCTTTCGGCCGCAGGGGTTGAGATCAGGCCCTCATTGTGAAATAGGCCGCCCCAGAGGTGACCGATGACGGCAAGACTGATCGACGGCAAAACCTATGCGGCCGGGCTCAGGGAGCGGATCGCGCAGCACGTGGCCCGGCTCAAGGCCGATCATGGCATCACCCCGGGCCTTGCCGTCGTGATCGTCGGCCACGACCCGGCAAGCGAGATCTATGTCGCCAACAAGGCCAAGCAGACCGTGGAAGCGGGCATGCTCTCGCAGAAGTACGAGCTGAAGGAGACGGCCAGCGAGGCCGAGCTGCTCACGCTCATCGAGCGCCTCAACGGCGATCCGGCCATTCACGGCATTCTGGTGCAGCTGCCCTTGCCGCGTCACATCGATCCGACCAGGGTCATCCTGACGATTTCTCCGGACAAGGATGTCGACTGCTTCACGCCAGCAAGCGTAGGCAAGGTCCAGATCGGACTGCCCGGCCCGGTCGCATGTACGCCGCTTGGCTGCCTGATGCTGCTGCGCGACTTCGTGGGCGACCTGGCGGGCCGGCATGCGGTGATCGTGGGGCGCTCCAATCTCGTGGGCAAGCCGATGGCGCAACTGCTGCTGCGGGAGAACTGCACCGTCACGATCGCCCATTCGCGAACGGCCGATCTTGCCGGCATCGTGCGTCAGGGCGACATCGTGGTCGCCGCGGTCGGCCGGCCGCGGATGATCCGCGGGGACTGGATCAAGCCGGGCGCCGCGGTGATCGATGTGGGCATCAAC
>DASZTU010000306.1:0-7348 GCA_035547975.1 Devosiaceae bacterium
CACGGCGTCGTGCTCGGCGTCGAAACCGAGGTCGGCAACTCGGTCAACACCGTGCGCAAGGCGCGAAAGCTCCTCGACGAGATCGCCTCGCCACACCTCAAGATCATCATGGACGGCGCCAACATCTTCCAGCACGGCGAATTGCCGCGCATGCGCGAAAAGCTGGATGAAGCCTTCGACCTGCTGGGTGCCGACATCGTGCTGGCCCACGCCAAGGACCTCGACCGTGACGGCGAGGCGGGCCATGTCCCCGCGGGATTGGGCAAGCTCGACTATCCCTACTATCTCCGGAAGCTCGAGGCCGCCGGCTACGAGGGTTCGATCATTCTCCACGCGCTCGAGCCCGGGCAGGCGGTCGACCGCCTCGCCTTCGTGCGGTCCGCGGCTCCCGCGGGCTATGTCGTCGGCCGTCCGGAAACGCCGCGTCCCTAGAAGGTGAAGCGGCCCTCCACCGGAACGTGGTCCGAGGGTTTTTCCCAGCCGCGGACCTCCCGGTGGATGGTCATGTCCTCGAGCCGGTCGGCCGCCTGCGGCGAGAGCAGCATGTGGTCGATGCGGATACCGTCGTCGCGCTCCCAGCCAAAAGTCTTGAAGTCCCAGAAGGTGTAGCGCGGCTCATCCGTCAGCGCCCTGAGTGCATCCGTCATCCCGAGGTTCTTCAGCGTGCGCCAGCGCGCGGCGCTCTCTGGCCGGAACAGCGCGTCACCGACCCAGGCTTCCGGGCGCTTCGCGTCTATGGCCTCGGGGATGATGTTGTAGTCGCCGAGCAGGATGAACGGCTCCTCGAGCTTGAGCCGCTCCTCGACGAAATCGATCAGCCGGTCCATCCAGGCGAGCTTGTAGGTGAACTTGTCGGTGTTCACCGGATTGCCGTTGGGCAGGTAGATGTTGCACACCCGCACGACCCCGCCATCGACGGAAAAGACGCCCTCGATCAGCCGCGCCTGGTCGTCCCCGTCGTCGCCGGGAAGTCCGCGATGCACCTCGTCGAAGCGGGTCTTGGAGAGAATGGCAACGCCGTTGAAACCCTTTTGGCCGTGGGTCTCGACATTGTAGCCGAGCGCCTCCATCTCGGCGCGCGGGAAGGATTCGTCGACGGACTTGATCTCCTGCAGGCAAACGATCTCCGGCTCGTGCTGCCTGAGCCACGTTTCGAGGGCGCCCATGCGGGCCTTGACGCCGTTGATGTTCCAGGTCGCGATGCGCATGCGCGGAAGCCTCTCACGCCGAATCGGGGCGGCGCAACTCAGCCGTAGACGGCATCACGAATATCTTCGCGGAACGGGCCGTTGCAGCCTTCGGGCGCGACATTGGTGCACACGAGGATCGTCCAGCGGTTGACGGGATCGATGATCCAGTTGTGCCCCCAGGCGCCGCCCCAGTCGAGCGTTCCGACCGGGCAGGGGCTCCGCGCCATGATGGGATCGTCGATCACCGCGCCGAGCAGCGTAAAGCGTTTTCCCGCATCGCTGTCGCGGCGCGGCAGGTTGCCGATCTGGTTCTTGAACGCCTCCGCGACCGTCTCGGGTTTCAGCAGCGTTCCCTTGCCGCTGTAGACCTCGAGCATCTTCATCACGTCGTCCGCCGTGCCGCACGACCCAGCCCCGCCCGATTGCGGCGCGTCGGCGCGGAAAATGCGGTCGACGTGGAAGTCGGTGCCTTGGAGGTTCTCCTCGGTGATCCGCGCGGGCGGCGTCACCGGGTCGTCGGGCGGATTGCCGTTGGCGTAGTTGGCGGTCACCCTGGCGGGATCGGTCGGCGTAAATCCCCAGTCGACCATACCGAGGGGACCGGCCACGTATTTCCTGACCGCGGCCTCGAGCGTCGATCCCTCGATCGCGGCCAGAACGCCGCCCAGCACGTCGATGCTGGTGCCGTAGACCCAGCCGGTGCCCGGCGCGAAAACGAGCGGCGCCTTGGCGAGCCGGCGGAGATTCTCCTCGAGCGGGATGAAGGGGCCCGACAGGCCGGGCGCCGCGTCCGGCGGCACCGCCTCGTAGGAGAGCCCCGACGTGTGCGTGAAAAGCTGCCGCAAGGTGATCGGCCGAACCACGCCATCGGGGCTCGGCGGGGTGAAATAGGGCAGGTACTTGGTGACGGGATCGTCCAGTTCCAGCAGCCCGGCTTCCATCATTTTGAGCGCCGCCGTCGCCACGATCGGCTTGGTCACCGAGGCCAGGCGCCAGATGGCGTTGCGCTCGAGCCTTCGGTTGGCCTCCCGGTCGGCAAGACCCGCCGTGCGGGCGTAGACTTCGCGGCCGTCCTGGTTGACCAGCACCACGCAGCCGACGATGCGGCTGCCGAGCGCAGCGTCAATGGCTGCGTCGACGCGCTCCTTGAGACCCATCTGGTATTTCCTCCCCCTGCCGGTTCGATACCGGCCCTGTCGAATGCTGCAGCCTATACTGCGACGGAAAAACTGGTGCCGCAGCCGCAGGAGGCGACGACGTTGGGATTCTTGATCTGGAACGACTGCCCGATGAGGTCGTCGGCGTAATCGATCTCGGCGCCCCCCATGAATTCGAGGCTGAGCGAATCGATGAGCACCGTCGCGCCCTCTTTGGCGAGGACGAGGTCATCGGCGCTCGGCGCGTCCTGAACGAGGTTGTACTCGTACTGGAATCCCGAGCAGCCGCCGCCCGCGACGGAAATCCGCAGCACCGTGCCCGGCGGCTCCTTCCCGAGGATCCTGCCGATGCGGCGCGCCGCGCGATCTGTCAAAACGACGGGCGGAGATGCTAGAGAGGCCTCGGTCATGGTCGGTTCATCGGTAGGTGACGATTGACCCGAAAATAGGCAGTCGCACCCGCCTTGAAAAGAGTTTTGGTCGGAAGAAGCTCACTCGTGAACGCACCCTATGCCGCTGACCCGCTGCACACCCGGGGGCGCCTTCATCCGGCGAGCGACAGCCCCACCCGTTCCGAATTCCAGCGGGATCGCGACCGCATCATCCATTCGGCGGCATTTCGCCGCCTTCAATACAAGACTCAGGTTTTCCTACAGCACGAAGGGCAGCACTTTCGCACGCGGCTGACTCACACGCTCGAGGTGAGCCAGATGGCTCGCTCCATCGCCCGCGCCCTGCGGCTGGATGAGGACCTGGCAGAGGCGGTGGCCCTTGCGCACGACCTGGGGCATACCCCGTTCGGCCACGCCGGCGAGCGCGTCCTCGCCGAAAAGATGCGCGACTTCGGGGGCTTCGATCACAACCTCCAGGCGCTACGGGTCGTGACGCTGCTCGAAAACCGCTATGCCGGCCACGACGGCCTCAACCTCACCTGGGAGACGCTCGAGGGCATCCTCAAGCACAATGGCCCGCTCACCGGTCCCATGGCCGTCGCGGCTCATCCACTGCCGGACTGGATCGCGGCCGTGGTCCCGCTGGGTGATCTCGAGCCCGCGACCTTTGCCAGCCTCGAGGCCCAGTGCGCCGCGATCGCCGACGATATCGCTTACGACGCCCACGACATCGACGATGCCCTCCGCGCCGGGCTGACGACGCTGCCGGAGCTCTGCGACGTGCCCCTCGTCGGCCCGATCTCGAGGACGGTGCTCGAGACCTGGCCGGACATCGATCCGGGCCGGCAGGCGCATGAAGTGCAAAGGCGGATCATCACGAGCGCGATCGAGGATGCGATCGCGACGAGCGAAGCCGCGATTGCGGAAGCCGCGCCCGGGAGCGTCGAGGCCGTGCGCAGGGCAGGGCGGACCCTCATCCGCTTTTCGGCGCCGACCGCGGAAGCCGAAAAGGGCCTCAAGCGCTTCCTCTTCGAGCACGTCTACCGCAGCGAGACGGTCATGGGCCCGGTGCGCCGCAGCGAAGCGGTCGTGGCCGCGCTTTTCGACCGCTACCTCGAAACCGCCGACATGCCCGGCCGCTGGCGCGAGGCGGCGTTGGACGCCCCCGACCTGGCGTCCCGGGCCCGCATCGTCGCCGACTTCATTGCCGGCATGACCGACCCCTACGCGCTCGACGAATATGCCCGCTTGTTTGACGCTCGCGTTGAATTCCGCTAACCCGCGCGGCACCTGTACTGGGGCTTTTCATGGACGTTTTTGCGATCTTTTCGGCACGCGTGGGCGCGGCCCTCAAGGCGCTCTACCCGGACATTCCGGACGAGCTTCTCGGCCGCTTCGTGGTCGAGCCGCCGCGCGATCCGGCCCATGGGGATCTCTCGACGAACGCGGCCATGGTGGTCGCAAAACCCCTCGGCAGGAACCCGCGCGAGGTAGCCGCGGCGGTGGCCGGCCGCTTCGCCGATGATCGGGACGTGATCTCGGCCGAGGTCGCTGGCCCCGGCTTCATCAATTTCCGCCTGGCGGACCCGATCTGGTTTGCCGTCCTGCGTTCGATCGGCGAGCTTGGACGCGACTATGGCCGCACCGACCTCGGCAAAGGTGAGGCCGTCAACATCGAATACGTCTCGGCCAATCCGACCGGCCCCATGCACGTCGGCCACACGCGTGGCGCCGTGTTCGGCGACGCGCTCGCGTCGCTGCTGCAGTTCACCGGCTATGCGGTGACGCGCGAGTACTACATCAACGATGCGGGCTCGCAGGTCGACGTCCTCGCCCGCTCCGCCTACCTGCGCTACCGCGAGGCGCTCGGCGAGTCGGTCGAAATCCCGCGCGGCTTTTACCCGGGCGACTATCTCATACCGGTCGGCCAGGCCCTGGCCGACGAGTTTGCCGGGAGCCTGCGCTGGAAGGATGAGGCGGAATGGCTCCCCATCGTCAAGGAGCGGACGCTTGCTGCGATGCTGGCGCTGATCAAGGCCGACCTCGCCAAGCTCAATATCCACCACGACGTGTTCTTCTCGGAAAGGACCCTGCACGGGGCCGGCGGGGACATCGACACCACCCTGGCTTGGCTCCGCGAAGAGGGGATGATCTACGAGGGCCGGCTCGATCCGCCGAAGGGCAAGACCCCGGAGGATTGGGAGGATCGCGAGCAGACGCTGTTCCGCGCCACGCAGTTCGGCGACGATGTCGATCGCCCGCTGATCAAGTCGGACGGCTCCTACACCTATTTCGCGGCCGACATCGCCTATCACCGCAACAAATACCTGCGCGGCTTCCGGCACATGATCAACGTCCTCGGGGCGGACCATTCCGGCTACATCAAGCGGCTCGAGGCCGCGGTGAAGGCCGTTTCGCTCGGTGAGGCCGAGATCGACGTGCGCATCTGCCAACTCGTCCGGCTGATGAAGAACGGCGAGCCGTTCAAGATGAGCAAGCGCTCCGGCGACCTCGTCACCCTCGCCGACGTGGTCGAGGAGGTGGGCTCGGACGCGACTCGCTTCATGCTGCTCTACCGGCGGAACGACGCCGCGATGGATTTCGACTTCGCGCTGGTCAAGGAGCAGACGCGCGACAACCCCGTCTTCTACGTGCAGTACGCCCACGCCCGCGCCTGCTCCGTCTTTCGCATCGCCGGCCGCGACCTCAGCGCCGATTTTTCGCCGGAAGGCCTGAGGGCGGCGGATGTGACGCTGCTGAAGACGCCTGCCGAGCTCGACCTCATCCGCATCCTCGCGCAATGGCCCCGCACCGTGACCGCCGCAGCCACGGCGCACGAGCCGCACCGAATCGCTTTTTATCTTTACGAGGCGGCCGCGGCGTTCCATGCTTTCTGGGCCAAGGGCAAGGAGGACACCTCGTTACGGTTTGTTAACACCGCGGAACCCACACTGAGTGTGGCGCGACTCGTGCTTGTTGACGCCGTCCGGCAAGTTCTCGCCAATGGCTTGGCGATCTTGGGGGTTTCGGCGCCGGAAGAACTTTCTTAATTCGGGCGTATTGGTGTGATGACTGACGGCCGAAATCGCCGCGGGGCAGGCGACGATTTGTACTTGAACTAGAGGGCGGTGCCGATGACGCCGGCGAAACCACAGCAGATGAGCGGCCAGAAGGACGATCCCGACGATCTGATTGCTGAACTGGCCAAGCTGATGGCGACGGAGACGAAGTCTCCCGGCGGCGATAGCCCCAAGCCGGCCACACCCGCCAACGAGGTGCGGATCCCCGGCCAGCAGACGATTCGCATCCCCGGCATGAACCAGCCGGTCAGCGCGGGCACCCCTGCGCCGCCGCCTCTCACCCCCGGCAAGTTCGACTTCGGCCAGCCGGCGCGTCCCGCGACCGCCAAGGCCGCCGAACCCCGCTCAGGCTGGCAGGAGCGCCTCGGTTCGCGCCCTGCGAGTGGCGCCGATCCGCTCGCCTCGTTCGAGCTGCCGCCAAAACCCGCGCCTTCGTCCCCGTCCAACTGGCGTCCGGCGATTCCCCCCGGGGAGACCGACAAGCCGGCGACGCCGGTCGGCGCTGCATTCGATTTCGATTTCGGCTTCAACCGCGAGCGTCCGGCGACGACGCCGCCCAAGCCGGCGCCCGCGCCTGTGCCGGTTCCCCGCGCGCCCGCCGCGCCGGCTGGACCGGCGGCCGCTTCTCCCGCGGCGGCGAATACGTCTCCTGCCGCTGCGCCACCTGTCCCCAAGCCGCCAGCGCCGGCTCGCGACCCTATCGCCGAGCTCATCGCAGCGGAGCTGGGCGCCGAAATGCGCAGCGCCCCGGCCTACCCGTTGCCGGGCAGCAGCCAGCCGAGCGCCATTCCGTCACGGCCCGGCCCGACTCAACGCCAGGCGCCGGAAAGCGACAAGTTCACCACCGCGCCGGTCTTCGGGCTGACCGGTGAAACGCCACCATCCCCATCGGCAGCGCCCGCGCCGCCCGCACCGGCGCCGAAGGCCGAAGTCGATCCGATGGACGAGATCGAGAGCCTGATCGGGGAGGCCGTTCGGGTCGAACTCAACATGCCGCAGCCGGCGCCGCGCACCTACGAGCCGCCGGTCGCCCGCGCGCCGCAGCCGCCGGCCCAGCCGGCGGTCCCCCCGCTCGGTACGCAATTCGCGCCGCGGCGGACAACGGGCCTGCGCGACACCGATTCCGGCATCGGCTCGGCGGACGAAGCCATCCTCGCGGCGGCCGCTGCGACCGGCCAGGAAGTCGGCCGGGTCGATGCGCCGTTTGCCGACGAGCGTCCGATGAAGTCCGGTCCGGCGCCCAAGCAGAAGAAGCAGCGCCAGCGGCTGGTGGGCGAGGAGCGCCCGCGGAGCACCTTCCGCCAGATCGTCGTTCCGGCCCTGGCCGGCATGGTGCTGGTTGCCGGGGGCCTCGCGCTCTACTGGGAGCTCGGGATGACGCACGGCGGCGGCGAGGCACCGGTGCTCAAGGCCGATGTCACGCCCGCCAAGACGATCCCTGCCAAGCCCGCCAGCACCGCTCCCCACTCGGTGGTGATGGATGAGCTCTCCGGCAACACGCCGGCCAAGCCGAAGGAAACGCTCGTTTC
>DASZTU010000307.1:0-4244 GCA_035547975.1 Devosiaceae bacterium
CTGCGCATGGCCGTCGACTCCAAGCCCGAGGCGCTGGATGAGCTCGATCGCCGCATCATGCAGCTCAAGATCGAGCGCGAGGCGCTGAAGAAGGAGACCGACGAGGCCTCGCACCAGCGGCTCGAGCGGCTCGAGCACGAACTCTCGAACCTCGAGGATGAGGCCCAGGCGCTGAGCCAGAAATGGCTTGCCGAAAAGGAGCGCCTGCAGGGCGCGACCAAGCTCAAGGAGGACCTGGACAAGGCCCGCACCGAGCTCGAGCTGGCGCAGCGCAAGGGCGATTTCACCCGCGCCGGCGAGCTCGCCTATGGCGTGATCCCCGAGCTCGAAAAGAAGATCAAGGCCGCCGAGGCTGCCAAGGCGCAGGGCGAGGCGACGATGGTCGCCGAAGTGGTGCAGCCCGCCGATATCGCGCAGGTCGTGAGCCGCTGGACCGGCATCCCCGTCGACAAGATGCTCGAGGGCGAGAAGGAAAAGCTCCTCCATATGGAACAGACGCTGGCGAAGCGCGTCGTCGGCCAGACCGAAGCGGTGGAAGCCGTGTCGAAGGCGGTGCGGCGCGCCCGCGCCGGGCTCCAGGACCCGAACCGGCCGATCGGCTCGTTCATGTTCCTCGGCCCGACGGGTGTCGGCAAGACCGAGCTCACCAAGGCGCTCGCGGCGTTCCTCTTCGATGACGAGACCGCCATGGTTCGCCTCGACATGTCCGAGTTCATGGAGAAGCACTCCGTGGCCCGGCTGATCGGCGCGCCTCCGGGCTATGTCGGCTATGACGAGGGCGGCGTCCTGACCGAGGCGGTCCGGCGGCGGCCCTACCAGGTGGTGCTGTTCGACGAGATCGAGAAGGCGCACCCGGATGTCTTCAACGTCCTGCTGCAGGTTCTCGACGACGGCCGCCTGACCGATGGCCAGGGGCGGACGGTGGATTTCAGGAACACCCTGATCATCCTCACCTCCAACCTCGGCGCCGAGTACCTCGCGGCGCTGCCCGATGGCGATTCGGTCGAACTGGTGCGCGGCAAGGTGCTGGATGCGGTCAAGGCCGCCTTCCGGCCCGAGTTCCTCAACCGGCTCGACGAGATCCTGCTGTTCAGCCGTCTCGAGCGCAGTCAGATGGCAGCGATCGTCGACATCCAGATGGGCCGGCTCGAAAAGCTGCTCAAGGACCGCGACATCACCCTCGTGCTGACCCCCAAGGCGCGCGAATGGCTCGCGGCCGAAGGGTACGACCCGGCCTATGGCGCCCGGCCGCTCAAGCGCGTCATCCAGCGCGAGCTGCAGGACAAGCTGGCCGAAAAGCTCCTCGAGGGCTCGATCGTCGACGGCCAGACGGTGCAGGTCGACGCGGGCGACGCGGGACTCCTCCTCTTCCCCGAGGAGGAAGCGGTCACCGACGCCGCCGCCTGACAACGCCCCGCCGCCCTTCCGCGACCCCGCGGGAGGGAGCGTTCGGCGGGAAGGCACCACGAGCATTGGACAAGGCCGGGAGCGATCCCGGCCTTTTCTTTGCCCTCCCCACAGGGCCCTCGGTTCGGGCGGGGGCGCAGTTGTGATCGGGCGATTCAGAGCCGCTTAACCCGATCATGCCTAGGCTTTTCGGATGGAAGAGCCACGTCAACATGCTGCGGCGCGCAGCCTCGTGGTGATTGCACTGCTGGGCATGATTGTCCTCGGCGGCGGCATTTTCTTCGGCGTCAATTACGCGGTCGACCGGGCGGTCGTGGTGGACGCCCAGGACAAGGCGATGCATTGGGCCGACTATTTTCTCGGCGCCATGCCCGATCTCGATCGCCTGATCGCCTCCGGCGAACCCACCCCGGCGCAGAACGAAGTCATCGAAGCCGCCCAGAAGATCGGCGGCGTCTTCCGGTTCAAGCTCTACGACACGGGCGCCCGGCAGAAACTCGTCTCGGACGACGACGCCACGGCCGACGAGGATGACGACGAGGAGTCCCCCGGCCACAACGACAAGGCGGCCGAGGCGCTTGAGAGGGCGGCGCCGGTCATCAACATCAGCGACGAGCACGAGGAGGGCATGCCGCCCCTGTTCGTCGAGGCCTACGTCCCCATCGATCAGGGGGGTCATTCGATCGGCGTCGTCGAAGTCTATATCGACCAGTCGCGCACCGCGGACCTGTTGCGCACGACCTTTGCGGCGCTTGCGGTCGGTCTCGCCGTCGTCGCGGCCCTGGCGTTCGGCGTCCCCACCCTCGCCTTCCTGTTCCGCGGCCGCCAGGTGAGCGAAGCGCGCCGGCGCGCGGCATTCCTCGCGCAGTACGACACCATGACCGGCGTGCTCAATCGCGCGACCTTCACGGCGGGCCTCGAAACGGCGCTCCGCAAGTACAAGGCCGATCGGGGAAAGCTCGCGATCGTCTTCTTCGACGTCGACCAGTTCAAAGCCATCAACGACACCCACGGCCACGCGGCCGGAGACGCCTTCCTCAAGCACGTCGCCCGCGCCATCCAGGGCGCGACCGGCCCCCAGGACCTCTGCGGGCGCCCCGGGGGCGACGAGTTCGTGGCCCTGTTGAAGGGCCGTTCGGAGGCCGAGGTCACGAACTTCGTCGAATCGGTCATGAGCGCGGTACGCCAGCCGATCAACGTCGACGGAAGGACGATTGCCGGCAAGATCAGCGTCGGCATCTATCCCGTCGAGCGCGGGGCCACGGCCGCCGACGCGCTCCATCGCGCGGACGTCGCGCTCTACCAGGCCAAGACGGACGGCCGGAACACCTATCGGGTGTTCTCGCCGGCCCTGGAGGCCGCCATGAACGCGCGCCGGGCGCTCGAGGCGCGGGTCGAAGAAGCGACCCGCAGCAAGGCCTTCGAGATCTATTTCCAGCCGCTCCTGCGCGCCGAGACTCGCAAAATCGCCGGTTTCGAGGCGCTGCTGCGCCTGCCCGACGGCAAGGGCGGGCACATCTCGCCCGCCGTCTTCATCCCGGTGGCCGAGACCATGGGGCTCATCAACGAGATCGGGGCTTGGGTGCTGCGCGAGGCGACCCGCGTCGCCGCCACCTGGCCGTCCGACCTCTTCGTTGCCGTCAATCTCTCGGCGCGCCAGTTCAGCGACGGGCGCCTCGTGGGCGAGGTCGAGGCGGCGTTGGCCGCGAGCGGCCTCAAGGCATGCCAGCTCGAGCTCGAAGTCACCGAATCGATGCTGATCGAGAACGCCGAAATGGTCGGCACCCAGCTCCGGCAACTCAAGGCGCTGGGCGTTTCGATCGCCATGGACGATTTCGGCACCGGCTATTCGAGCCTGGGCTATCTCTGGCAGTTCGGCTTCGACAAGCTCAAGATCGACCGGTCCTTCATCAGCGCGCTTGATGCCAACGACGCGCGCGCCCGCGAGATCATCGACACTATCATCGTGCTCGCCCACAAGCTCGATATGACGGTGACCGCCGAAGGGATCGAGACGGACTATCACGCCTCGGTGCTCTCGCAGCTCGCCGCCGACCAGTTCCAGGGCTATCTCTATGGCCGCCCGATGCCGGCGACCGAGCTCGCCGCCCTGCTGATCAACGGGGCTTTCGCGCCGACGCCGGAGACCGCGGCGCGGCTCGCGGGCTAGCAGGGCGGCCCTCGAGAGGCCTGCCCGCCGGGTCTATCGGGTACTCGCCGACGCGACCTCTACCCTCGCCTGCTTGAGGCTCGGCACCACCACCAGCCGCTTGACGCGGCCGTGCTTGTAGGCCGCGAGGAACCGCGCGTATTCGGGGAAGACGACGCAGCCGTTCGACTGCCCGGGCCGGCCCCGGAGCAGGTAGGTGTGGGTCAGGAACCCGTCGCGCCCGAAGGTCTTGACGTCCTCCGTTGGAATCATCCGCAGCGCCTCGACGCCGAAGAACCGGCTCTCGCGGGCCTTGAGATCGTAGGTGCCGGGCGGCGTGGGGCCCGTGTTCCGCCTGTCGACGTAGCGCGGATTGTCGGTCATGTAGCCGAGGCCCGAATGGGCTTCGAGCCGCGTGCCGTCGGGCATGTAGACCGTCGCCGCACTGATGTCGTAGACGGCGACGCCGTCGTTGCGCCCAACCGGCACGGCCGGCGAGAGGGGCGTCGTGCGCGGCTCGACCCGCGGCACGTCAACCGCCTCGGATGCGGTGAGCGGCGGGGCGGAACCGTTCCCCGACCGGTCGAGGGGCGGCGCCGGGATGGGCGCCATTTCGGCGGCCGTCGGCAGGGGGACGACGACCGAGGGCGCAAGCCGGACCGGCGCGGGCACGGCCGGCTGGACGACG
>DASZTU010000308.1:0-5950 GCA_035547975.1 Devosiaceae bacterium
GGCTGGTGGGCGACGCTGAGCCACATTCCGTCGCTCATCGCCAACCCGCACGTCCGGACCGTGGCCATCAACCGGCCGGACCGCGAGGGCCTCGACAAGGTGGCTGAGACCTTCAAGCTGAGCCACGCCTATCTCGACGCCCGCGAGATGATCGAGAAGGAAACGCTCGCCGGCGTCGTCATCGCCTCGCCCCATGTCCTCCACGCCGAGCATGCCCGCCTCGCGCTCGAGCACGGGCTTCACGTGCTGATTGAAAAGCCGATGACGACGACGTTTGCCGACGCGCGGGCGCTGGTCGACCTGGCGCGAAACAAGGGCAGGGCGATCATGATGCCCTATGGCTGGAACTATCGCCCGATCACCGACGCGGCGCACCGGCTGGTGGCCGAGGGATGGATCGGCGAGCCCCGCCATATCGTGGCGCAAATGGCCTCGGCCCTCGCGGACCTTTTCGCCGGCGAGCCGATGGTCGAGACGGCCGAGCACCTCTTCCGTCCACCGGCATCGACGTGGGCCGACCCCAAGCGCTCGGGCGGCTATGGCTGGGGACAGCTGACGCATGGGCTCGGCGCGCTGTTCCGCATCGTCGACCTCGATCCGGTGCGCGTCTTCGCGCGCACGGGGCTATCCCCCGCCGGGGTCGATTTCTACGACGCGGCCGTGGTGGAGTTCGCCAACGGGGCCACCATGGCGCTTTCGGGCTCGGCCACCGTGCCGAAGACCCGCGGCTACCAGATCGACATCCGCGTATTCGGGACCGAGGGCATGCTGCTCTTCGACATCGAGCGGGCGCGGGTCGAGGCCATCCGCCACGACGGCAAGACGCACATCGAGGCGCTGCCGGCCAATGCCGGCGACTATGAGACGGTCGAGCCCATCACCCGGTTCGTCGACCTCTGCCGCGGCGAGAGCGTCGTCAACCCGGCGGACGGCGTCATCGGCATGCGGGCGGTCGGCGTGCTCGACGCCATGTATCGTTCCGCCCGAAGCGGCCGGATGGAGGAGGTCTAGCCGTGGAGCTTTCGGTTACCTCGTGGTCGTTTCCCGAGCTCACCCTCGATGAGGTCGCCGCGGTTGCGGCAGCGCTTCAGCTTCCGGCCATAGACCTCGGCTACTTCTATCGATCCGCGCTCGACCGGCGGCGGGTGCTCGTTGAGCCCGAGGCGTATGGCGCCGAACTCAGGGCGCGGCTGCCGGTCCGGGTGGCCAATCTCTACCACCTGTTCGGGAGCGATGTGGGCGAGCGCAACCTCGCCTTGCCGGCGTCCCGTCCTCAGAACACCGCCGACTTCAGGCAGGCGCTGAAATTCTGCCGTGCCGTGGGTGCGCCGACGATCTTCATCCTGCCGGGCGTGCTCAATGGCCGCCAGAGCCGGTCGGACGCGCTGGCGGAGACGGCGGAATCGCTCAAGCCGCTGGTCGAAGCGGGGCAGGAGGCCGACGTCACGGTCTGCCTCGAGGCGCATGTCCATTCCTACCTCGAGAGCCCGGCCCTTGCGGCGGAGCTTTGTGCGCGGGCGCCGGGGGTCAGGCTCGCCCTCGACTACGCCCACTTCGTCGTCTCCGGCTACCGGCAGGACGAGATCGACGCGCTGGCGCCCCTCGCCGGGCACGTGCACTTAAGGCAGGCCCGGCCGGGCGCGTTGCAGGCCCCGCTCGAGCAGGGAACGATCAACTTTCCGGCGCTGTTCGCGACCCTGAGTGCCGCCGGCTACGACGGCTACCTGGCCGCCGAATACGTCCACCAGGCCTATTTCGACACCATGCACGAGGATGTTTTGACCGAGACCGTCAGGATGCGCGACCTTTTCCGCGCCTGGAGGGGAGCATGAAGACGGCGCTCGTCACCGGCGCCGCGAGCGGCATCGGCCGCGCCATTGCGACCAGGCTCGTCGCCGACGGTTTTGCCGTGGTGGTCGGCGACCGCGATGGAGAGGCGGCCAGGACGGCCGCCGACGCGCTTGGGTGCCGCTGGCGCGCGCTCGACATCGGGGAAGAGGCCTCGGTGGTCGAGGTTGTGCGCGGCGTCGCGGCCGAGGGCGATCTCAGCGTCGTGGTCAACAATGCCGGCATCCACACGCAAAGTCTCGTCGTCGAGACGAGCGCCGATGACTGGGACCGCATCCACCGGGTCAATGCGCGCGGCACCTTCCTCATGTGCCGGGAGGCGGCGCGGGTCATGGCCGGGCAGGGGCATGGCCAGATCGTCAACATCGTGACCCGGCTCGGCTTCGGCAACCCGTTCTCCTCGGTTTACATGGCCTCCAAGAATGCGGTCGCGGCGCTGACCCAGTGCCTCGCGGTCGAGATGGCGGGCACCGGCGTCCGCGTGAACGCGGTGGCGCCGGGGCATGTGGGGCCCGGCACGGGGATGGAGAAGGCATTCCGCGCCAAGGCGGACAAGCTCGGGCAGGGCTGGGAGGATTTCGAGCGCGGCGTGCTCAAGTCGATCCCGCTCGGCCGCTGGTGCCGCCCGGAAGACGTTGCGGGGGCGGTTTCGTGGCTGCTCGGGCCCGATGCCGAGTTCGTGACCGGCGAAGTCATCCCGGTGACGGGCGGATTCCAGGCCTATGGCGTCGCGCCTGATCCCGACCAGGTGCGCGCCGCGGCCGCGAGGCCGCTCCCATGACGGTCGATCTTTCGAGCAAGGTCGCCCTCGTAACCGGCGCGAGGACGGGGCTCGGCGCCGCGATTGCGCAAACGCTTGGCGCGGCCGGTGCGACGGTCGTCGCCTCGGGCCGGCGGGCGGGTGACTGCGCCGCGATCGCTGATGCCATTGCCGGAGCGGGTGGCAAGGCGCTGGAGGTGGCGCTCGACGTCGCCGACCTCGCCGCCATCCCCGGGCGGATAGCCGCCCTTATCGAGCGCACGGGCCGGCTCGACATCGTTGTCAACAATGCCGGGGTGATCGAGCCAATGGCCCCGATCGGGTCCATCGACCCCTCGGCGTTCGACGCGGCGTTGCGGACCAATGTGTCGGGCCCGGCCGCGATCGTCGGGGCGGCCTGGCCGCACCTCGAGGGCGGGGGGCGCATCATCAACATCCTCTCCGGCGCCGCGCTCGGCCCGCTCCAAGGCTGGGCGGCCTATTGCGCGGGCAAGGCGGCGCTGCTGATGTTCACGCGCGCCGCCGATCTCGAGGGCAAGGAGCGGAATATCCGTAGCATCGGCTTCGCGCCGGGGCTGGTGGACACCGACATGCAGGCGAAAATCCGCGCCGCCCACATCAACCAGATTTCGGATATTCCGCAGTCGAAGCTGGCGTCGGCGGAAATACCGGCGCGGGCCGTCGCCTGGCTGGCAAGCGGAGCCGGCGACGACTACGCCGGGACGATGGTCGATGTTCGCAACGAGGAGTTCAGGGCGCGGGCCGGCCTTTGACGCGCCGCGCAACTTGACTGACAAGTGGCGAGGTGCGACAGGGCGGAACAACAGCGCCCGCGGTCAGTGAGACCCCGCCGGGCGAGATGATGCGGCCAAACACCGGCCGCCGGGAGGAACAGATGAGCGACGCGGTGCTCATGGATATGGCCGGCATCGGCAAGTCCTTCGGCGGCGTCCCGGTCCTGACGGACGTGGCGTTCAGCGTCGAACGCGGCAAGGTCGTCGCGCTGCTAGGCGCGAACGGCGCGGGTAAGTCGACGCTGATGAAGATCCTTTCCGGCAACTACACGCGCGATGCCGGGACCATCCACATCGACGGGCAGCCCGTCGAGATCAAGGGACCGGCGGACGCGATCGGGCTCGGCATCCGCATGCTGCCGCAGGAGCTGTCGATCTTTCCGGATTTGACGGTTGCCGAAAACATCATGCTCGGCGCCCTGCCGGTGCGCAACGGGCCGGTCAGGACGCTCGACTGGCGGCGCATGGAGGCGGAGGCCGGGGCGCTGCTCAAGCGACTCGGACTCGACTGGCTGTCGCCGCGGGCTCGGATGGGAACGCTGTCGCACCACGTACAGCGCATCGTCGAGATCGCCCGCGCCATGGCCGGCAATGCCCGCGTGCTGATCATGGACGAGCCGACGGCGGCGCTGGCGGAAGCCGAGGTGCAGCTTCTCTTCTCGATCATCAGGCGCCTCGTCGGCGAGGGCATCGCCGTGGTCTACATCTCCCATTACCTGCGCGAGGTGTTCGCCATTTCAGACGAGATCGTGGTGCTGCGCGACGGCCGCAATGCGGGCACGTTCACGACCGCCGACACCCGCGTCGAGGACGTGCTCGAGGCCATCGTGGGCAATCGGGTCGGCGACATCTATCCGCCCCATGCCGGGGCCGAGGGCGAGCGCGGCGAGATGGTGAAGGTCCGGGGCCTGGCGGTTCCCGGGTGGCTGCGGGGCATCGATTTCACCGTCCGGCGCGGCGAAATCACCGGCGTTCATGGGCTGGTGGGATCGGGGGTCGAAATGGTCGGCCGCGCGCTCTTCGGCGCGGTGCCCAAGGCGAGCGTCGAGGGGATCGAGATAGACGGCAGGCCGTACCGGCTGCAGTCGCCCGGCGGGGCGGTCGCGGTGGGCATGGGGCTCGTCGCGGCCGAACGCAAGCGCGAAGGCATTATCTCCATGCTGTCGCTGCGCGAGAACATGTCGGTTGCGAACCTGCCGCTGTTCACGCGCGGCTGGACCGTCGACCGCCGGCGCGAGCAGGAGACGGTCGGCACCTGGATGCAGCGGCTGACGGTCCGCGCCCGCAACCCGGAGCAGTCGATCGGGACGCTCTCCGGCGGCAACCAGCAGAAGGTGTGCCTCGCGCGCTGGCTGCTCGGGGAGTTGCGCATCCTCATCCTCGAGGAGCCGACGCGCGGCGTCGATGTCGGCGCGCGGCAGGAAATCTATCGCCACATCCGTGCGCTTGCGGGGCAGGGGATTGGCATTCTCATCATCTCCTCGGACGCCGAGGAGGTCGCCGGGCTCGCCGACCGGACCATCGTCCTCGCCGGCGGCCGCATCACCGAAACATTCGAACAGCCGACGGATGCCGCGCACCTGATGAGCGCCGCCTCCAAGTCGGCCGCTGCCTGAGGACCTGAGCCGATGACCGACATGCAGACCACCGCGGGCCTTGCCTCCGCCAGAACCCAGCGGGCGAGGGAGCTCTTGGCCAAGCCCTGGGCCGGCACGGTGATGCTGCTGGTCTTCTATCTCATCATCATCGTCATATTCACGGTACTGTCGCCGTTCTTCCTGTCGTTCCCGAACCTCATTTCGATCGGCACGAATGCGAGCTTCATCGGGTTGATGGCGGCGGCCGGAACGCCCCTCATCATCGCCGGCGGGCTCGATCTTTCGGTCGCGGCGATCGCGGGGCTCGCCGGCGTCATCGTCTCGCTCGGCTACGCGGTGGGGCTCAACATCTGGATCGGGTGCGTGCTGGCGCTGATCGTGGGGGCGGGGATCGGCGGTCTCAACGGCGCGCTGACCAACGGGTTGAGGCTCAACCCGTTCATCGTGACGCTCGGCACGATGTCGATCATTTCCGGGCTTTCGCTCGTGCTCACGGGCGGGCTGACCAATCCGCTCATGGAGAACAGCTTCAACTGGCTCGGCTCGGGCCGGATCCTCGCGATACCGTTCCCGCTGATCCTGATGGTGGTGAGCTTTGCGCTCATCTGGTGGGTGCTCGCCTTCACCCCGTTCGGCCGCTACGTCTACGCGTCGGGCGGCAATCCGGATGCGAGCCGGATGCTGGGCATTCCGGTCGATCGAACGCAGATCACGCTCTACGTCGTCTCGGGCTTCGCGGGTGCGCTGGCCGGCATCATCGTCGGCGCCATGCTGGGGGCGGCGGCGCCCAACGCCGTCGGGGGCTATCTCCTCACGGTGATTGCCGCGATCATCCTTGGCGGCACGAGCCTTTTCGGGGGCCGCGGCAGCGTCTGGGGCACGCTGCTCGCCGTGCTGATTCTCGGCACGCTCAACAACGGCCTCACCCTGCTCAATGTCTCGAGCTTCTG
>DASZTU010000309.1:0-10828 GCA_035547975.1 Devosiaceae bacterium
GACGGTTTCGCGGCTCTCATTGGGGAGTTCGATGCCGATGGCGTTGCGGCCCGGCACCACGGCCACGCGGGCGGCGATGGCGCTCATCGAGCGGGCGATGTCGTCGGCGAGCGAGATGACGCGGCTCGACTTGATGCCGGGAGCCGGCTCGAGCTCGTAAAGCGTGACGACGGGCCCCGGACGCACGTTGATGATGTCGCCCTTGACGCCGAAATCCTCGAGCACGCCCTCGAGGCGGCGTGCCATGGCTTCCAGCCGCTCGGGGCGGTGCTCGTCGGCAAGGCCCTTCTGGCGCGGCTCGGCGAGAAGGCTGAGGGCCGGCAACTCGAAGCCCTCGGGGTCGCCGCCGAAGAAGCTCGCCTGCGCCTCGCGCACCTCGCGTGTGCCCGGTACCGGACGCGGCGCGGGCGCGCTGACCCGCGGCGCCGCCGGCTGCGGCGCCGGAACGATGCGCGGCTCTGGCCGGGGCGCCGGGGCGGGCTGGCGATAGGCCTGCGGCTCGAACACGTCGTCGGCCTCGGCGAAATCCGCCTCGGCGTCGGCCATGTCGGCGTAAGCCTCGTTCTCCGCGTCGGCGTCGTCGTCGGCATCGAAGCGCGGTTCGGGACCGGTCTGGATGTTGATTGGGCGGCGCGGCGTGACGCTCACCTCGTGCTCGGCGCCAGCCGGGCCACCGTTGAGCGCGGCGAAGGCCGCGTCGAGCCGGGGCTCGATCGCCTGCTCGCGCCACTTTGCCTCCTCGGCTTCCTGCGCGGCGCGTCTCTCGCGGGCCTTGTGCCGGGCGCGTCGAAACGCGGTCTGCGCCGAGTAGGCGAGATGGACGGCGCCACCGAGGACGATGTCGAAGAAGGCGGTGCCGGGCGATTCGCGCGACTCATCGGCGGGCGCCTTGACGCGGCCGCGGGCCGCGACGGCGGAGCCGCCGGCCCGCGCGGCATTGGCGAGGGAACTGGCCCTGAGGCCGAGCGCGACCCAGAGCACCGCCAGGGTGGGGGAAAGCAAAACCAGCGCAAAGAGCGCCGACATCACGCCTTTTGGCGGGGCACCCGCGACATTGGTTGCGAGGTTTTCGAAGCCCTGGCCCACGAGGCCGCCGAGCCCGGTCGGCAGCGGCCAGCTCGCGGGCACCGCGACGAAGGCGAGGACACCGGCAGAAAGAACCGTCGCCGCGAGCCAGGCGATGAGCCGCAGCGGCATGCGCGAGGGCACGCGCCGCCGAATCAGGTGCCACGCCCAAAGCGCCATCGGGGCGATGAAGACGAAGATCGCGAGGCCGAAGAACTGAAAGCCGAGATCGGCGATGACCGCGCCAGGAAAACCGAGCCAGTTGTGCACGCTGTGCCGCGCGCTGGCATAGGAGAGGCTCGGATCGTCCACCGACCAGGAGGAGAGCGCCAGCAGCAGCGCCGCGACCACGATCGCGAGCACCGTGCCGATGAGACGCAACGGAATGGTGATGGAAACGGCCGGGGCGCCCTCCCGCGGGACATCTGCGATCAGCGGCGCGGAACGTGGCGGCATCTTCTACTCGGACTCATGAAGCGTCAGGGGAGGCTGGCGGCCTCGCACGGCATGCTAGGGCGGCGTGGTTAATCCGGCGCTAACCGGCGCGACGACCCGCCATCCGCGCGGGCCAGGGCAGGCAACGGGTCGCCGCGCGGCTCGTTGATGGGGAAAGCGCACTTGTTGCGGGAGTCCGCCATGAAATCTCTACCCTTCGCCCTCGCCGTGCTTCTCGCCGCCACGCCATGCCTTGCCGCCACGACGCCGGGCGCCCCCGGCATTCCGATGTCGGATGTCACGGGCGGCAAGGATCTCACCTGCTCGACCTTCCTCAAATTGAGCGGGGAAGCGGCGACCAAGGTGCTCTATTTCGTCAACGGCTATGCCGCCGGCATTGCCGACCAGCTCGCGGCCGGCGCCCAGAGCGGCACGAACACCGGCACAAGCGCGACGGCAACCAACGGGGCAACCGCCAGCGGGTCGGCCGGCAACGGCGCGACAAAGGCGGCCAGCAGCCCGGTGGCGTCGTCGCCCGCGCTCAACGGCATGAGCATGGACCAGCTGCGCGCCGTCTGTCGCGCCTCCCCCGATTCCAAGGTCCTCGCAGTCATGCCCGGGGGCGAGCCCATATCGGCCTCCGGCACGCTCACCTCCAACAGCGCCGCCGGCGCGGCGGGCACGACCGGGACTAGCGGCGCAAGCGGGACGGCTGGTGCCGGGGCGGCATCGGGCGCGGGCGCGGGAGGCGCGGCGACCGGAAACGCCCCGGCGAGCGGTGGCGGCGCCAATACGGGCGCAACATTCGGCATGGGCACAAGCGGCACCGGCACCACGGCCGGCGCACCCGGGGCGGGGACGACCGGCGCCCCGGCCAATGCCAACCCCGTTGTGCCGACGCCGCCGACCGGCGGCACGACGACCGATCCCAATACCGGCCTCGTCCATGTCACCCCGCCGAGCGGCGGGACGACGGGCACGACCCCGACGACCACGACGCCCTAGGCACGTCGCCCTCGCGGCCAAGGGACCGACGACGGAACCAGCCGATTGGCCGTGGTGTGCAGCCCATGCGGTTTGCGAGTGGGAAGCCTCTGTGGCGGGCCAAGAGGTGCACGGGCTGCACGCCGCGGGCAACGCGGCGGAAGAAGGGGCGGCCGAGGGACGGCCGCCCCAGTGCGGCGACCGGAAAGCGGGGAGGAGGAGCGCCTTCCGATCGTCCGGTTGGGTGGGACACGCCTCACGCAAGAGTCGCCGCGGCTGACGAGGTGTCCCGAGCGGAAGCCCCGGCCGGCAAACCGCCGGCCGAAGCGGTTCATTCGGCGACCGATTCCCCGTGCTGGGAGATGTCGAGGCCTTCCTCTTCCTCCGCTTCGCTCGGGCGGAGACCGACGAGGAGCCTTGTCACCATCAGGATCACCCAGGTGATGACGCCGGTCCAGACGATCGTCACGGCGACGCCGGCTGCCTGGGTCACGATGGAATGGGTCTCGCCAGCGGAGTTGATCGCCGGGTCCGCAAGGACACCCGTGAGCAGCGCCCCGATGATGCCGCCGATCCCGTGCACGCCGAAGGCGTCGAGGGAATCGTCGTAGCCGAACATCTTTTTCAGGTGGGCCGCGGCGTAGTAGCAGGCCGCCCCGGCCACGATGCCGATGATGAAGGCGCCGGTCGGGTTGACGAAGCCGGAGGCCGGGGTCACGGCCACGAGCCCGGCGACCGCACCCGAAAGGATGCCGAGAACGCTCGGCTTCTTGACCACCATCCATTCGACGAACATCCAGGAGAGGCCCGCCGCGGCGGTTGCGACCTGGGTGTTCATCATGGCGGCTCCGGCGAGGGCGTTGGCCGCGACCGCCGACCCGGCGTTGAAGCCGAACCAGCCCACCCAGAGGAGCGAAGCGCCGATGAAGGTCAGCACGAGGTTGTGCGGCGCCATGTTGGCCTGCCCGAACCCCTTGCGCTTGCCGAGCACCAGGGCACAGACGAGGCCGGCCACGCCCGCGTTGATGTGGACCACCGTGCCGCCGGCGAAATCGAGCACGCCCCAGCCGCCGAGGAATCCGCCGCCCCAGACCCAGTGGGCGATGGGCGCATAGACGAAGAGCAGCCAGAGCGCCATGAAGATCAGCAGCGCCGAGAACTTCATGCGCTCGGCAAAGGCGCCGGCAATGAGCGCCGGGGTGATGATGGCGAACGTCATCTGGAAGGCCGAGAACACGAACTCGGGAATGGTCGGCGCGAGCCCGTTCGTCGTGTTGACGGTCATGCCGTTGAAGAAGGCGTGGGCGAAGGAGCCGATGAACTTGCCCGGGTTGCTCGCGTCGTCATTGGTGAAGGCGATCGAATAGCCGAGGATGTACCAGAGGACCGTCACGAGGCAGGTGATGGCAAAGCTTTGCATCACCGTCGCCAGCACGTTCTTCTTGCGCACCATGCCGCCATAGAAGAGGCCCAGCCCTGGGATCGTCATCATCAGGACGAGGGCCATCGAGGTCAGCATCCAGGCGGTGTCGCCGCTGTTGAGCGCCGGGGCGGCAGGGGCTGCGGCTTCCGCCGCCGCGGGCGCGGCCGTTGCGGCCGCGTCCTGCGCCCAGGCCGGCGCGGCTTGGAGCAGGGCGGCAAGGGGCGCGAGCACCGCCAGCCCCAATGCTTTCGATCGTTGTTTTGTGTTCATGAAGGTTCTCCGAGAGGAAGCGCGCTTGTTGGCTAGAGCGCTGCCGTGCCGGTTTCGCCGGTACGAATGCGGGTGACGTGCTCGAGGTCGAAGATGAAGATCTTGCCGTCGCCGATGCGGCCCGTCTGGGCGGCGTCGCGGATGGCGCTGCTCACCGGGTCCGCCTGCGCGTCATCGACGGCGATCTCGATCTTGAGCTTGGGGAGGAAGTGCACCGCGTATTCGGTGCCGCGGTAGATCTCGGAGTGGCCTTTCTGGCGGCCGTAGCCCTTCACCTCGGTCACGGTCATGCCGTGCACGTCGAGCGAGTTGAGCGCTTGGCGCACCTCCTCGAGCCGCGATGGCTTGATTATCGCTACCACCAGTTTCATGAGCGCCCCTTTCGGTTAGATTGGCCGGCATGGATTTCGAGCAACGGGACTCAAGCCGCGTGCCAAATCCCGGGCGCCGGTACCAAGGGGCTGAAATTGCAGGTGGAATTGTGCTTCTTGCGCAGGCAGCAGGATTGCGGCGAATGCCAGGACCGGGGTCGGTGCTAAATTTCTGGGCAAAACCTGGGTTTTTGCCGCATTGATAGGCAGCAGAGGAGCTTCGGATGGCTAGGAAGGCCAAAAGCGTGCCGGCAGGACCCTACGATGTGGTGATCGTCGGGGGCGGACCCGTGGGGCTGTCGCTCGCCCTGTCGCTCCACCGCTTCCTGCCGGGTGTCCGGGTCGCGCTCCTCGACAGGCGTCCGTTCACCGTGCCGGCGGACCAGCGAGCCTCGGCACTCTCAGCCGGTGTCCGCCGCGTGTTCGAGGCCCTGGGGGTCTGGGATGAGGTGGCCGGCTCGGCCCAGCCGGTGCTCGAAATGCGGATCACCGATTCGGGCGAAGGCGATATCTCGCGCCCGCTCTTCCTGAGCTTTGGCGGCGAGGTCGCGCCGGGCGAAGCGTTCGCCCATATGGTGCCGAACCGCGTTCTGATCGGCGCGCTGCTCGGGGCGCTGGGGAACGCCGTCGACCTCGTCTCGCCGGCCGAGATCGTGAACCTCACCGTCGAGGGCGCGCGCGCCGTCCTGGCGCTCAAGGATGGGCGGTCGTTCGAGGCGCCGCTGGTGGTCGGCGCCGATGGCGCCCAGTCACTGCTGCGCGGCTTTGCCGGGATCGGCGTCATGACGCACGACTATCGTCAGTCGGGGATCGTCACGACGATCGCCCACGAACTCGACCACCACGGCATCGCCTATGAGCACTTCCGCCCCGCCGGGCCCTTTGCGAGCCTGCCGCTGCCCGGGCGGCGCTCTTCGCTGGTGTGGACGGAGTCGCCCGACGAGGCGCGGCGCTACCAGTCGATGCCGCGTGAGGAAGTTGCCGGCGTGATCGAAAACGTCATGGGATCGAGCCTCGGCCTCGTCACGGTCGAGGAGCCGCTCCAGGTCTTTCCGCTGCGCCTGCAGATGGCGCGCTCCTTCGTCGCCCCGCGGCTCGCCCTGGTCGGGGATGCGGCCCATGTCGTGCACCCGGTCGCCGGGCAGGGCCTCAACCTCGGGCTCAAGGATGTTGCGGCGCTCGCCGAGGTCGCCATCGCGGCCCTGCGGCTCGGTCTAGACCCGGGTGCCGCTGACGTGCTTGAAAAGTACCAGCGCTGGCGGCGTTTCGACACGACGCTGATCGCCATGGTCACCGACGGCATGAATCGGCTCTTCTCGAATGACGTGGCACCGGTCAGGGCAGTGAGGGATTTCGGGCTCGGCGTCGTCGACCGCCTGCCGCCGCTCAAGACGGCCATGATCCGGCAGGCCGCGGCCATAAATGGGGGCCAGCCGCGCCTGCTGAGCGGCCAGCCGATCTAGCCGGCTGGGCAGGCCGAGGCACGGCGTGCCCCGCGCCGCGGGGGCCTTCACTTCAGCCGGATCGATGTCGAGAAATTGGAGCGGGCGAAGGGATTCGAACCCTCGACCCTAACCTTGGCAAGGTTATGCTCTACCCCTGAGCTACACCCGCACTCCAACCGGCGCTTGGCAGCACCGCGATGCGCGCCTATATGCCCAATCAGGGTGCCGATTGCAACCCCAAATGCCACTTGCGCGCATCATCGGATACGCGACCGCGAAGGGGCTTTGCGCCAAGGGCTGCGCTGAGGCACAATAGCACCGATCCCGGGCGTTTTGGCGCCACTCGCCAGAACGCCGACACCCGCCAGAGGGCCACCACCGTGAACGTCAACATTTCCGCCGCGAAGCCTGATACGCCCCCCGCGGCGCTGATCAAGGATTCCACCGACCGGGCTTTCAAGGCCGACGTCATCGACGCCTCGCAGGAGGCTCCGGTGCTGGTCGATTTCTGGGCCCCCTGGTGCGGCCCCTGCCGCCAGCTCGGGCCGAACCTCGAAAAGGTGGTCAAGGAGAAGGCCGGCAAGGTCCGGCTGGTCAAGATCAACATCGACGAGAACCCGGCGATCGCCGGCCAGCTCGGCATCCAGTCGATTCCGGCGGTCTTCGCCTTTGCCGGCGGCCGCCCGGTCGACGCCTTCCTCGGGGCCATTCCCGAAAGCGAGGTCCGGCGCTTTGCGGACAAGGTCATCGCCCAGGCGCCGGCCGGTCGCCCCGCCGCGGGCTCGCTCGAGGAGGAGATCAAGAACGCCCTCGACGCCGCGGCCGAGATGCACAAGGCCGGGGATCTCGGCCAGGCAGCGCAGATCTATGGCATGGTGCTCCAGCACCAGCCGGAAAATGCGCGCGCCCTGATCGGCATGGCGCGGGTCTATTTCGAGGCCAATGAACTCGAGCAGGCCCAGGCGACGCTGGAGATGGTGCCGGAAGCAGATCGCAGGGGCGACGACTACACCTCGCTTCTCGCCTCGCTCAAGCTCGCGACCGAAGCGGCCGAGCTTTCGGAGAGCGACACGCTCAAGACGCGGATCGAGCAGAACCCCGACGACCACCAGGCCCGCTACGATCTTGCCGTGGTGCTCAACGCCGAGGGAAACCGGGAAGCGGCGGCCGAGGCGCTGGTGGCGCTGATGCGCCGCGACCGCACGTGGAACGAGGACGCGGCACGCAAGAAGCTGCTCGAGTTCTTCGAGGCCTGGGGCCCCAAGGATCCGGCCACGCAACGCGGCCGCCGGCTCCTTTCGGGGCTGCTCTTCTCCTGAAGCCTCGATGCCAAAGCGCCCGACTTCCCCAGCCGACCTGCCGGAGAGCGTGCCGATCTTCCCGCTCTCCGGGGCCCTGCTGCTGCCCTTCGCGCATCGGCCGCTCAACATCTTCGAGCCGCGCTATGTGCGGATGGTTGACGACGCGCTGGCGGGCAATCGGCTGATCGGCCTGATCCAGCCGCGGGACGATAGCGAGGAGAGCCCGCGCGGCCGCGCGCCGCTCCAGCCGGTCGGGTGCCTCGGCCGGCTGACGCATTTCGAGGAGAACGGGGAGGAGCGCTACTTCATCATCCTCGAAGGCATCTGCCGCTTCGACCTCGGGCGCGAGCTCAGGGTGATGACGCCCTATCGGCAGGCCGTAATATCGGCCGAACGTTTTGGGCAGGATTTCGAGCGGGGATTCGGCGCCGAGGAAGTCAACCGGGATCGCTTCATCAAGATGATGCGCGACTACGCCGAGTTCGCCTCGATCGAGATGAACTGGGACGAGATCAACAAGACTCCGATTGCCGACCTCGTGAACTTCTGCTGCATGGTTTCGCCCTATGGCGCTGCCGAAAAGCAGGCGCTGCTCGAAGCCGGCTCGCTTGAAAAGCGCGCGGAAACGCTGATCGCCATGGCCGAGTACGAGATGGCGCGCGGCGGGGCCGGCGCTTCGCTGCAATAGGGGATGGCCCGGCCGCTCGACCTCGACCGGAAATTCCTCGAGGTGCTGGTGTGCCCCCTCACCAAGACCCGCCTGACCCTTTCGGCCGATGGCCGGGAGCTTATTTCGGTGGCCGCGCGGCTGGCTTTCCCGATCCGCGAGGGCGTCGCCATGCTGAGCCTCGAGGAGGCGCGCGAGGTCGATCCCGACGAGCTGCAGCGCCGGCTGCCGGACCTTGGGGATCCGAACGGCTGACGTGCAGCCGCCCCCCTCTTGAACGGGCGACAGGGAGCCCTATCTAGGGCGGACCAGAACAATTCGGAGCCGGGTGCCAGCCACCCGCCGCGCGTGTCCTCCCCTGTCGCGCGGCCCTCCGACTGCCCCGGACCTCCCGAGTTGTTCGCGAACGCCGCTCCCCGAAAGGGTTGAGCGGCGTTCTGCTTTTTGGTGGCCTCGCCGGGCCCTGCCCGACGGCTGGGGACCGGCTCAGAAGCAGGTCAGGGCCAGCCGGGTCAGCAAGGCCACGAGCTCGGCCTGGCGGCGTGTGCCGGTCTTGCGCATCACGCCGACGAGCTGGTTGCGCAGCGTCTGCTTGGAAACCTCACGCTCCCGCGCGAAGTCGGCCAGCGTTTCCCCGTTGAGGAGCGCCGCGGCGAGGTTTGCCTCCGAATCGGTGAGCGAAAAGGCGCGCCAGAGGAGATCGGTCGGCAGCGAGGCGGCCTCGAGGCTGCCGTGGACGACCAGCATGACCAGCGGGCCCGGATCGAGGATGGCGTCGTGCAGCTGGTAGAGCTGGCCATTGCGCCCGGCGAGCCGCGCGATGGCAAAATAGCGCTCGTCGCCGTCGGGCGGGCTGATCTGCAGCACCGAGGTCGGCATGCGCTTGGACGAGATGGTTTTTTGCACCAGCTGGCGCAGCGCGCTGTCCGTCTGCGGATCGGCGGCGCGCAAAATGCCGTCGGCGCTCGAGAACGGGCCGTGGCCGCGCCGCCTCAGGCTTTCGGCATGGAAGTTGGAGTACTGGATGCGCATGTCTTCGGTGACGAAGAACACGGTGAACGGCAGATCCTCAACCACCGCATCGAGGTAGCCGGGGCCGCCGGAAAAGCGCGACCGCCGCGAGATCTCGAAAGCGCGGCGGAAATGGTTGGCGGCCTCCCCCAGTACCGAAGCAACCCGATCGCGCAGGCCCGTGCGGTCGTCGGCGGCATAGCGGACTTCGAGGGTGAGCTGCCGCGCCCCCTCGCGCAGCAGGACGACGCCGGTGCCTGCGCCATAGTTGCCCTGCAGCCGCAGCCAGTCCCGGACGAAGGCGGTGGCCGCCGCTTCCTCCCGCGGCATGATCTGGTCGTCGTGGAACACCTGGTAGGGGGCGAGCTGCGCCTGCCCCGGGAGCCAGGGATTGGTGGCGGAAAAGGTGGAGACGAAGCTGCTCGTTGCCTCGGCACTGAGCCCGCGCTGGGCGAAGGCGATGCTCGTGCGTGTGACGAGGTCGTTGCCGTAAACGAGAATGAGGCAGTCGGGCAGTGATGCCTTGAGGATGTCGAGGATGTTCTCCCAGGTCGAGTGCCTGAGAGCCATGTCGTAGATGCAACTGATGAGACTGTTTTGTGCGTAACCCATTGGCGTACCTACCCTGCGCGGACGTTTCGTACCGACGAGCCTCCTCCGACGTCGACCCGCCCCGCCGACGCATCAGATCTGCTCTTTGCCGCAACGCCGGCCCTCTTCGCCGGCGGTCTGTGTGGAAGCCGGATGCGGGGCCCCGACGCCGCCGCCTCACCTGGTTTCCGTGGCGCCTGCCGGCGCCCTTAAGACTTCGGTAACCCTACTAAAATATGTGGAAATCGGCAAGTCGAGTCGACAAACGTACTAGAATGTGGTTACCGCATCAAATTTGATTGATTCGGGCGTGTGCGATGGGGCACCGGAAATGTGGCCGATTGCCATAGCTGTGGCGGTGGGAAGTGGCCCTCCGGATGCCCCAATCCGGTTCTACGACGATCGAACAGGGCCCTGCGCGCATGCCCCGACCATCTGATTTGGTACATTCGTACCTGTTGGCCGGTATTTCGTTACTGGCTGTTATGGCCACCCGTAAGACGCCAAAAGGACGTCTATCCTAAATTGGTAGTCTAGTGGACCGAATATCCAGTCTGTTTTTCGTGTACGATTGGTAAATATTACTTGTTTGTATAGTTCTATCGGCGCTTGACACTACGATAATCGATTTGAGTTGCTGCCGGGCAATATGGTCCCTTTGTGGCACGGGGAGACCCTAGACGCTCCCCTGTCACTCAAAGGGAGTTTTCAGATGCGTATTCTTCTTCTCGCCGGGGTTGCGAGCCTTGCAATGGCAGCCGCTCCCGCCTTCGCGGCCCCGCTCAATATCGCGATCAATGGCCAGCTCTGGTCGTGGAAGACCAACCAGACCTTCACCCAGCAGAGCCAGACCATCAATCACGCTGGTCACATCTATGGTCACTCGCCGGAAGCCATCCAGATCGGCGTCAATGCCGCGCTCTTCGATAGCCACACCAACCAGACCATTGACCAGAACCAGACCGTCAACGGCCCGAACCGGGGCTATGCGGTCGGCACGCAGGCGGTGCAGGTGGGCGCCAATGTTGCCGTCGGCACGAGCCACTTCGACCAGAGCGTGACCCAGTCTCAGGAGGTCAATGACAACGGCCATGGTGGGGTGACCGCCGTTCAGGTCGGTGCCAACGTTGCCGTCAGCAGCGCCGGCGGGTCGCAGACGATCAACCAGTCGCAGACTGTCAACGAGTAAGGAGCGTCATCATGCTCGGGCGCTTTGCTCTTGCGGGTGCGCTGCTCGCCGTCGGCCTCATGCCGGCTTACGCGGC
>DASZTU010000310.1:0-2854 GCA_035547975.1 Devosiaceae bacterium
GCCTCGCCGCTCCTCGCGGTCCTCCTCTCGATGGACGCCCCTGGCTGGGGAGCCGCCGTCGCGGCGCTCCTCGTCGGCACGCCCGGTCTCGCCGCCCTCGGCACCATCGGGGCCGCCGTGACCGTGTCACTCCGCCGCGGCGGGCTCATCGCGCCCGTCCTCATCCTGCCCCTTTCCATTCCCATCCTGATCTTCGGGGCGAGCGCCGCAACGCCCGCCGCCGAGCCCGGAACGATGCGCGCCGCGCTGCTGTTTCTGTCAGCAATCAGCCTCGTTTCGCTGGCACTCGCGCCCTTTGCCGCCGCGCTTGCCTTGCAGGCAGCCGAGGATTAGAGCCGAATGATGACCGCCGACGTCGCCCTCAAGAAGCCGAACTGGTTCTCCCGGCTCGCCAATCCGGGCCAGTTCCTCGCCTGGTCGCGGGGGTTCGTGGTGCCGCTCGCGGTCGTGACCGCCCTGCTTTTCGCGGTTGGGCTTTACCTCGCGCTCATCGATTCGCCGCCGGACTACCAGATGGGGCAAACGGTGCGGATCATGTACCTCCACGTGCCCAACGCCATCCTGAGCGAAGCCGTCTACGCGCTGATGGCGGTGGCCTCGATCGGAACGCTTGTCTGGCGGCATCCGCTCGCCGACGTGGCCGCCCGCGCGGCGGCCCCGCTCGGGGCGAGCTTCACCGGGCTTGCGCTCTTCACCGGCTCGCTCTGGGGCCGGCCGACCTGGGGCACCTTCTGGGAATGGGATGGGCGGATGACCTCGACCCTCATCCTGTTTCTCATCTATCTCGGCATCGTCGCACTCTGGCGCGCCTTCGACGACGCCGCGAGGGCCGGGCGGATCATCGCCGTTTTCACCCTCGTCGGAGCGCTCGACATTCCGGTTGTCAAGTATTCGGTCGACTGGTGGAACACGCTGCACCAGCCCGCGAGCCTGACCCTGATGGGCGACCCGCACATGGCGCCGTCGATGCTTTGGCCGCTCGCCGTGATGACCTTCGCCTTCGGCTTCCTCTTCCTCACCCTCTATCTCGTGCGGATGCGCACCGAAATCCTGCGGCGCCGCGCCGAAACCCTCGAGCGGCAGGCCGCCCGCTCCGTCGAAGGCTGAGCCCGATGGAGCTCGGACCGCACGCCGTTTTCATTGTGGGGGCTTATCTCGGCGCCCTGCTGGCCGTGATTGCCCTCATCGCCTACGCCGCCATCGACGCGCGCCGCGTCAGGGCGCGCCTCGCCGCCCTCGAGGCGAAAGGCGTGCGGCGCCGCTCGGCGGATTCGCCGCGGTGAAGCGTATCCTCCTCCTGCTCGTGCCGCTGGTCGTGCTCGCCGGCCTCCTCGGCGTGTTTGCGGTGAGCCTCAACCGCGACCCGCACCTCATCCCCTCGGTCCTCATCAACAAGCCGGCGCCGGATTTCGCCCTTCCGCCGGTTCAAGGGCTCGCCGCCCAGGGTTTCGACACCGACATGCTCAAGGGCCACGTATCCGTGGTCAACGTCTTCGCCAGCTGGTGCGTCCCGTGCCGTGACGAGCATCCGCTCCTCATGGCCCTCAAGGACCAGATCGGCGTTCCCATTTACGGCATCAACCAGAAGGACCAGCCCGAGAATGCGCGCGCCTTTCTGGCCGAGCTGGGCGACCCCTATGCCGCGATCGGCGCCGACAGCAATGGCCGCGCCTCCATCGACTGGGGCGTCTATGGCGTGCCCGAAACCTTCATCGTCAACGCGAAGGGCGTCATCACGCAAAAGATCGTGGGGCCCTTGAGCCCCGCCTCGATCGAAGGCGTACTGAAGCCGGCGATCGCCGCGGCGCGGGCGCAGGGGTGACCCGCTGGCAACCACTGCCGGCCCTTTCCCGTTCCTGAGCAGCCGCGGCTTTCACCGCTCAGCAAAGGAGAGGAACTATGCAGACCCTTCCCCGCGACGTGCATGTGGGCATGAAGGTGTTCGACCGCACCAACCAGGAAATCGGCAAGATCGAGGACTTCAAGTTCTCGGAAAACGAGGACAATCCGGATGTCGTGCCCGCCGATGTCGACGCAACGGACCGGGACGACAATGGCGGTCTCGTCAAGGACATCGCCCGGGCCCTGGCGCCTGACGACCTGCCGGAGGTGGTGCGCGACCGCATGCTGACCGAAGGCTATATCCGCCTCGACACGAAGGGGCTGTTTGCCGCTGACCGCTATATTTTCCCCGAGCAGATCGACGCCTCCTCGGGCGACGCGCTCATGCTCAACGTCAGCAAGGACGAGCTGATGAAGCGGCACTAGATCGGCCGAGACAGCTTCGAGAACGGGCGCGCGCCGATCCACTCCCTGTCGGCCCGCCCGGGAAACCCCCGCCCCGGCGGGGGTTTTTTGCCTTCGCCGGGGAACCTCCACCCTGGGCGCAGTTCCGCTTCGGTGTCCCCATCACCGGCTGAACCCCAGCAGTCCACCAACTGGTGGACGCCCGGTGCTCGGACGCACTGTTAGAGCATTCCCGTTGGTCCAAACCAGAACGGTAGCTCTAGGTCTTTGGCTTTAGTCTTTGGCTTTCGCGTCGCCAGATCGGAGCGGTCGTGGCCACTTCTGCTGAGGACGCACCCTGGCTACCTCCTTTCGCGAGGAGACAGATGTCCAAAACCACCAAAACGATAGCGGCACTTGCGGCGATCACCGCCCTGATGGGGCTCGCCGGCCCGGCGCTCGCCTCATGCAAGAACCAGATTTGCGTGCACGGCCGGGATGATGACCGTGTGATGATGCATTACGTCGAGGTGTCGAGCCAGCGTCCGGGCTACAACGTGTTCTACGTCATGCTGCCCGACCTCGTTCACACCGACATCCCGACCCGGGGACCCGTCAAACTCTCGGT
>DASZTU010000311.1:0-10775 GCA_035547975.1 Devosiaceae bacterium
CCGCGCAAGCGGGAATCCATCTTGGCCAAGAAACCCACCCTCCATAGCCCTTCTCTGCGCGCCGGAGCATCTGGCCACCCCCACCCCTGACCCCTCCCCGCAAGGGGGAGGGAGAGGGCTGCCGCCGGTGTTCCTGGCCCATGGTTCGTGGCTCGCTGCGCTCGCACCTCACCATGAGGGGGGTTAGGAAGAAGTAGGCTGTGAGGGTCTTAGCGACCTCACGTCAGGAGCACGACACCTCCGTAGGACCTCACCCTGAGCCTGTCGAAGGGCGAGGTCCGGTCCCCGAACCTTTCAAAGTGCGGGTCTGGCATCACCCCTGCCTCGTCATGGCCGGGCTCGACCCGGCCATCCAGACCACCCCGCCGCGCGCTGCGGAGGCCGCTAAGATGGATTTCGCTGAGTTCACGGGAACGACGCTGGGGCGAGGTCCGGTCCCCTCCTGCCGCCCCCTCCACCAGGCTTCGCCTGGTCCTCCTCCCCCGTGAACGGGGAGGAGAAGGCCGGTGCCTCCCCCGCCCCGCATCCCTAGCCGTCCGGTCCGGTTGCGCGGGATCGCTCCGCTGCTAAGGTTTCACGGCTTTGGTGGAGGATAGGGCGATGAAAATCGGCGTGCTGGGGACCGGCGTCGTCGGTCAGACCCTTGGCGGCAAGCTCGTGGCGCTCGGCCACGACGTGATGATGGGTGCGCGCAGCGCCGACAACGAGAAGGTTCTGGGCTTTGCGCGGCAGACGGGCGGCAAGGCCGGCAGCTTCGGCGACGCCATCCGGCATGCAGAAATCGTCGTCAACGCGACGCGAGGCGATGGGGCGGTCCCGGCGATCCGGCAGGGCGACGCCTGGCTCGACGGCAAGGTGCTGATCGACGTTTCGAACCCGCTCGATTTCTCGAAGGGATTTCCGCCGAGCCTCAGCGTCTCCAATACCGATTCGCTCGGCGAGACGATCCAGCGCACATTTCCGCAGGCGCGGGTCGTCAAGTCGCTCAATACCGTCACGGCCGCGATCATGATCGCGCCCGGGAAGCTGCCCGGGGCCCACAGCATCTTCGTCTCCGGGAACGACGCCGAGGCGAAGGCGCAGACGGCCGATCTGCTGCGCAGCTTCGGGTGGCAGTCGATCATCGACCTTGGAGACATCACGACGGCCCGCGGGGTCGAACAATACGTATCGCTTTGGGTGCGGCTGCTCGGCGCGCTCGGCACGGCCGAGTTCAACATCGCCGTGGTGAAGTAGGGCCGGGAGGTTCGTCTATTCGCCCGGCTCCCAGTCCTCGTCCGCCATTTCGAAGCCGGAGAACTGGAAGCCCGGCGCGACGGTGCAGCCGACGAGGGTCCAGGCGCCGAGGCACTTTGCGGTCTGCCAGCAGTGGCGTGGGACCACCACCTGCGGCCGCTCGGCCGCCTTGAGGTCGGGGCCGAGGATGTGCTCGTCGATGACCTTCCCCTCGTGGCTGAGGCGCAGCCGCAGCGGCGCCCCGGCGTGCCAGTGCCAGACTTCGGCGGCGTCCACGCGGTGCCAGGCCGAAACGTCGGCGCCCTCGAGGAGATAGTAGATCGCCGTCGAGAGGTGCCGCTCGCCCTCGGCGCCGGGATCGGCAAAGGTCTGCCGATACCACCCGCCCTCGGGGTGCCGCTCGAGCTCGAGCAGGCGGATCACGTCGCTGGCGCTGAGATCGGCGTTCATCCGACGGCCCGCTCCGCCTCTTCGAGTTCCGCGCTGAGCGAAAGCCAGCTTTCTTCCATGCGGGAAATCTCGCTTTCGTAGCGCGCCTTGTCGCGGCCGAGCGTGATCACCCGCTCGGGCGCCCCGTCGTAAATCTTCGGGTCGGCGAGGATGTTTTCGACCTTGGCCAGCTCGTTCCTCAGCCGCTCGATCTTCTGCTCGGCGTCGCGGATGGATTTTCGCAGCGGCGCTATGCCGGCCCGCCGGGCCGCCGCCTCCTGGCGCTGCGCCTTGCGGTCCTCCTGCGAGAGGCCGGAGGTCGGCGCGCCGTTGGTGGCTGCGGCGGGCGAGGCGGTGGTTGTCTTGCCGCTCCCCGTCAGCATGCGCTGGTAGGCGTCGAGATCGTCGTCGAAGGGGTGGACGGTTCCGCCCTCGGCGATCCAGATCCGGTCGCAGGTCGAGTCGACGAGGTGCCGGTCGTGGCTGATGATCAGCACCGCGCCGCGAAAATCGTTGAGGGCGTAGACGAGGGCGTCGCGGCTGTCGATGTCGAGGTGGTTGGTCGGCTCGTCGAGGATGAGGAGGCCGGGGCCGCCGAAGGTGATGAGGCCGAGGAGCAGCCGCGCCCGCTCGCCGCCGGAAAGGTTTTCGACCCTGGTGTCCATGCGCGAGGCGGAGAGGCCCATCTGGGCGAGGCGGCTGCGGCGCCTGGCCTCGCTGTCATAGGGCATCAGCTCGGGCATGTGCTCGAGCGGGGTGAGGCCGGGCCTCAGCTTGTCCATCTGGTGCTGGGCGAAATAGGCGACCTCGAGCTTCTTGCCGCGCCGCATTTCGCCGCCCATCGGCGCGAGATCGCCGGCGAGCAGTTTGGCGAAGGTCGACTTGCCGTTGCCGTTGACGCCGATGAGCGCGATGCGGTCGTCGGGGTCCATGCGGAGGTTGAGCCGCTTGAGCACCACGGTCTCGCCATAGCCGGTCGAGACGTTCTCCATGGTGATCATCGGGCGGGCCAGCTCGACCTTGGGCTGCTGGAACGAGAACGGCGCTGCGTACTCGTCGAAGAGCGCTTCCGGCGGCTTGAGCTTTTCGATCGCCTTGATGCGCGCCTGGGCCTGCTTGGCCTTGCTCGCCTTGTAGCGGAAGCGGTCGACGAATTTCTGCATGTGCGCGATCTGCTCGAGCGTTTTCTCGCGCGCCTTGTTGGAGAGCTCCATCTGCATGCGCCGCGTTTCCTCGAAGGTGTCGTAGGCGCCGCGGTAGAAGGTGAGCTTGCCGCGCTCGAGATGGATGATCGAGCTCACCGCCTTGTTCAGCAGGTCGCGGTCGTGGCTGATCATGAAGACGGTGTAGGGGTAGGTGGCGAGGTATTTTTCGAGCCAGAGCGTGCCTTCGAGGTCGAGGTAGTTGGTCGGCTCGTCGAGGAGCAGCAGGTCCGGCTGGCTGAAGAGGACGCCGGCGAGCGCGACGCGCATGCGCCAGCCGCCCGAGAGCTCGCGCGTCGGGGCGAGCTGGCGGTCCTGTTCGAAGCCGAGGCCGCGGAGAATGGTCGACGCGCGCGCCTCGGCCGTGTGGGCGTCGATCTCGGCGAGGCGGGTGTGGATCTCTCCGATGCGGTGCGGGTCGGTCGCCGTTTCGGCCTCGGCGAGGAGGCGGGTGCGCTCGCGGTCGGCCGCCATGACGGTTTCGAGGACCGAGAGGTCGCTCGCGGGGGCTTCCTGCGCCACGGCGCCGATGCGGGCGCGGCGGTTGAGCTCGATGGTGCCGGCGTCGGGGGAAATTTCGCCCAGGATCAGGCGGAAGAGCGTGGTCTTGCCCGATCCGTTCTTGCCGACGAAGCCGGTCTTGGCGCCATCCTGCAGCACGACCGAGGCGTCCTCGAAGAGCGGCCGGCCCTGGATGCGATAGGTCAGGTTGTTGATCGTCAGCATGGCGCCAGCAGCATTCGGGAAAACGCCGCTGAGATAGGGTTTCGAGGCCGTTTTGGCAACCGCGGGGGCGTCTTGCCTCTGTTGCCGGGCGACGATACAAGGCCGCACTTTCGCAAACGCAGCAGGGACGGCACATGGCCATCGAACGCACTCTTTCCATCATCAAGCCCGACGCCACGCGCCGCAACCTCACCGGCCAGATCATCGCCAAGTTCGAAGAGGCGGGGCTGCGCGTCGTCGCGAGCAAGCGCATCCACATGACCAAGGCGCAGGCCGGGGCGTTCTACGCCGTGCACAAGGGTCGCCCGTTCTATGATGAGCTGGTCGAGCAGATGAGCGCCGCCCCGGTCGTGGTCCAGGTGCTCGAGGGCGAGGGCGCGATCCTCAAGAACCGCGAGGTGATGGGGGCGACCAATCCGGCCAATGCCGCCGAAGGCACCATCCGCAAGCTCTTCGCCCTCTCGGTGGGCGAGAACTCGGTGCATGGCTCGGATGCCCCGGAGACCGCGGCCAACGAGATCAAGTTCTTCTTTTCGGACATCGAGATCGTCGGATAAGGGCGAGGGCAGGGCGTTTTCGCGCCGCCTCTGCTCACCGGGCAAGGAGCCCGGGCCGGAAAACGAAGGAAAGGGTCGCCATGGGGCGGCCCTTTTTGCTTATGCTGGCTCCGGCGGCCGGGGGAGGCGACGGCCCACGGCCCTCTACAGCGGAAAGGAAAATCCTAGTGCCCGAGATCATCATCTACCTCGCCGAAGGGCGAACGGTCGACGCCAAGCGTCAGGTGGTCAGGGACATCACCGATACGGTGGTCCGCAACTTCAACGTCGCGGCGGAGAACGTCGCCATCCAGATCGTCGAGGCGCCGCGGGAGAACAAGGCCAAGGGCGGCCTGCTGTTCATCGATCGCAAGTAGCCCCGGCCACGAGGGCCGGGGCACCGCCATGCAGTCGGCGGCGGGGGCACCACCGCGCCGGCCGGGGGCGTTGAGAGGGAGCGCTCCCCTTGAGGTGAAGCGCGCCCGATCGGGGCTGTCCGGCGCAAGCGCGAAGGCTGCCGGCGCCGTGCCCGCAAGAGCTCTAGACCTCGAGGATCAGCACGATCTTGAGCGAGTGCGGGTTGACGATGACGATCCGGCCATCCGCCAGTACGAAGAACAGGAAGCCTTCATACTGCGGCAGGATCTTCACGATCCGGGCCGGCAGCGGGTGCAGGTGCACCTTGTGAGGAACCGCGACGCCGACGCTGACGGTAAAGTTCACCGTCACCGGCTCGACGTGCTCGGTCTTGATCACGTTGACGATCGTCGTCTTCTGCTCGGTCGTGATGTTGACGTTCGTCGTCGAGCTGGCGCTGTTGTTGTTGGTGGACGTCGAGGTGTTGTTGTTCGTGTTGTTGTTGGTCGAAGTGCTCGTATTGTTGTTGGTATTTGTGTTGTTGTTGGTGGTTTCGTTATTGGCCTTCGAGCTGCTGGAATTGGAATTGTTCGACGAGGCGCCGCTGCTGCTGTTGCTGCCCGCTGCCGAACTGTTCTGGTCGGTCGAATTGCTGCTCGCGCCCGACTGATCCGACGCGCCACTCTGGTTCTGGTCGGATGCCGTCGGGCACTGGCCGTCGGCAGGCATGGGCGTGCCGTCAGGGCAGGTCTGCTGCGTCTGGTCCTGTGCGCCAGCGTTGCCGGAGGCGTTCACCGAGCCGCTGTTGTCGGTTGCGGCTCCCGAACCGGAGGCATCGGCCCCGGCCGCAGCCCCGGCAGCCGTGCCGGAGTCACCGGAGCCTGACGTGGTCTGGGCGAAGCTCAGGGGCGCGGCGCCGATCGCGCCGACGAAGGTCAGGAGTGCGATGGTGGTTGCCAGTCTCTTCATGGGAATTCTCCTCTTACGCGCCCCGTCCCACAACTTGGCTTGCCCGGCGTGGTTCCTCTGAGGCCCCTGGGCGGGTGGTGACTTCGGCGTGAGGCGCGGCTAGTTTCGCCGCCATGAACAAACCTGCCGTGCTGCGCGTTGCGCGCAGCGTCTGCCCGCATGATTGCCCGTCGAGCTGCGCCCTCGACGTCGACATCGTCGATGCCCGCACCATCGGCCGCGTGCGCGGGGCAAAGGACGATCCCTACACGGCCGGGGTGATCTGCGAGAAGGTCGCCCGCTACGCCGAGCGGGTGCATCATCCCGATCGCCTGCTCCACCCGCTTCGCCGCACCGGGCCCAAGGGCTCGGGGCAGTTCGAGCGCATCGGCTGGGACGAAGCGCTCGACGAGATCGCGGCGAAATTCCTCGCCATCGAGGCGGCGTTCGGGGCCGAGGCGATCTGGCCCTATTTCTATGCCGGGACGATGGGCCACGTGCAGCGCGACGGCATCGACCGGCTCCGCCACGCCAAGGGTTATTCGGGCCAGTACGAAACCATCTGCACCGGGAGCGCCTGGCCCGGCTACATCGCGGGGACGGGCCGGCTCGGGGGCACCAATCCCGAGCAGATGGCCGAGAGCGACTGCATCGTGATCTGGGGCACCAACCCGGTGCACACGCAGGTCAATGTCATGGTGCACGCGACGCGGGCGCGCAAGGAACGCGGCGCAAAGCTCGTCGTCGTCGACATCTACCGCACCGCGACCATGGAACAGGCGGACCTTCCCATCCTGCTGCGGCCCGGCTCGGATGGCGCGCTCGCCTGCGCCACCATGCACGTGCTGCTGCGCGAGGGGCTGGCCGACCGCGACTACCTCGACCGGTTCACGGACTTCTCGCCCGAGTTCGAGGCGCACCTGGCGCGGCGGTCGCCGGAGTGGGCGGCCGCCATCACCGGGCTTGCCGTCGCCGAGATCGAGGCCTTCGCCCGGCTCGTGGGGAGCACGCCGCGGACGTTCTTCCGGCTCGGCTACGGCTTCTCACGGCAGCGCAACGGGTCGACGAACATGCACGCGGCCCTCTCCATCCCGGCCATGACCGGCGCCTGGCGGCATCGCGGCGGCGGGGCGTTCCATTCCAACTCCGGCACCTGGGCTCTCGACAAGTCCGCCATCAGGGGCACCGCCTTCGCCCGGCCCGGGGTGCGCGAACTCGACATGAGCGAAATCGGCAAGGTGCTGACCGGCGACGCGCGGGCGCTCAAAGGCGGGGGGCCGGTCAAGGCGCTGCTGATCCAGAACACCAACCCGATGAATGTCGCGCCCGACCAGGAACTCACCCGGCGAGGTTTTGCCCGCGACGATCTCTTCACCGTGGTGCACGAGCAGTTCATGACCGAGACGGCGCTGATGGCGGACATCGTGCTGCCGGCGACGACCTTCCTCGAGCACGAGGACTACTATACCCGCGGCGGGCACACGCGCGTCCTCTATGGCCCACGGCTGATCGAGCCGCCCGGCGAGGCGCAGCCCAATCACGAGGTCATCAACGGGCTCGCGCGGCGGCTCGGGCTCGATCATCCGAGCTTTGCCGGGACGGCGCGCGACATGATCGCGGAGACGTTTCGCCGCTCGAGCTATCCCCCTCTCGAGGAGGTCGAAAAGACGGGCTTCGTCGACCGCGAGCTGCCCGACGAGAAAGCCCGCTACACCGACGGATTTGCCTGGCCGGACGGCAAATTCCGCTTCCGGCCGGATTGGGAGGCGGTGCGGCGCCGCAAGGGTTTTCAGTGGACCTGCGACCCGAGTATCTTGCCCGAGTTCGCCGACTGGTGGGACGTCAACGAGCCGACGACCGCCGAATGTCCGTTCCGCCTCGCCACGAGCCCCGCGCGTTCGTTTCTCAATTCGAGCTTTTCGCGGACGCCGGGGAGCCTCAGGCGCGAGGGTCCGCCGAGCGTCTTCATTCGCCCCGACGACGCGGCGGCGCTCGGCATCGCCGATGGCGACGCGGTGACCGTCGGCAACCACCGCGGCACGGTCGAACTTACGGCCCGCCATTTCGAGGGCCTCCAGACCGGCGTGCTGGTTGCCGAAGGGCTCCACAGCAATGGGGCCCACCGTGGGGGAAGGGGGATCAACACGCTGATCGGCTCGGACCAGATCGCGCCCTTCGGCGGCGCGGCCTTTCATGATGCGGCGGTCTGGATCCGGCCATCCGAGGCTGCGGCGGGGTCCCTGGAATAGAGCCGAGCCGGCCCGCCGGCGAGGGCGGGCCTACGAAGGCGCGCCGGGCAATTCCGAGGCGGGCGCTACTGGAAAGTCGAGGCCGAAACCGTCGACCCCTGTCCCTTCGCAGCGGGCGCCGAGCCGACGGTGGCTTCGGGCGGGGTGGGCGCGCGCTTCCATTCCTGGTCGCGGCACAAGACCCTGAGGACGCAGCCGCCGACCTTGATGGTATCGGCGTCGACGACGACCATGTAGCCGTCATAGGTGTTGCCGTCCTGGGGATTGTACATCGAGCCGTCGTATTCACTCGGCTTGCCGCTCGGGTGCAGCGTCATTAGCTGCAGGCCGAGAAGGGTGCGATTCCTGAGGTTGGGGTCCTTGTTGCGCGCGTCAGGAAACTGCGACGGGTCCATCGCGTCGACGGCCTTTTTCTCGGCATCGGTGAGCTTGGCGTACTCCTCCGGCGGCACCACGATCTTGGTCAGGTTGCCGCAGAAATCCTCGGAGCAGGGGCTGACCGTGATTTCCGATTTTTCCGGCGTCAGCCAGGTGCCGACGATCGGGGCGGTGGCATTGCCGGCTGCCATTGCAACCGTGCCGCCCTGGAAGGCCGCGGCCACGAGGAGCGCTGCTGCCAGGCGCAAAACTTTCGTCATTTCCGGAGCTTCCCTTTGTCGATGCTGCCTCGCCCGAAGCATCTCCTCGAACGGCCAACGATATAGTACCGGTTCGGGGTGATGCTTCCCAGCGACGTGTTGAAAATTGTGGGGCGATGCAACAACGCCGCACGGATGAAGCGCTAGTCAGTAATGGACTGACGTTGATCGCCCCGCCATGACTTGGAAGCTAAAGCCGGAACGCGGCAAGAACTTGGCGCGCCGGTTCACATCGCGCGCAGGCCGGCCGGCGGGGGCAGACGCTTCCCGTCGCGGCTCCGGGCGGGTGCGGCGAGCGGCGCGGTCAGGTTTTCGCTGCGGGGCTAGGCTGCCCTCACGAGAGGCGCCACGGCGCGCCCCATAGCCCCATGCGCAGCGGCCTCCCAATGGATGCCGTCGACCGGGCTCGAGCGGATGATCAAGCCGGCATCGAGAAAGCCGGTGCCGCGGGCCCGGGCAAGCTCGGCGAGGAGAGCGGGGAGGGGGGCAAACTTGCGGTCCGCGCCCTCGTACATGGTCGTGAAGATGCCCGTCACCACGATGGGGGGCGGGCAGACCAGCACCACGCGCGGGGTTTGCGGTGCCGGCAGGGCGAAGGCGACCTCGCGCAGCAGCCGGTCGATGCCGAAGGCGACATCCTCGGCCTCCATGCCGAAGCGGCGCTTGAAGTCGTTGGTGCCGAGCATGAGCACGAGTACATCGATCGGCCGGTGACTTTCGAGGCAGGGGCGAAGGTAGCGCAGCCCGGAGAGGTGCGGCCCATCGACGGGATCGTCGAGCACGGTGGTACGCGCCGGCAGCCCCTCCGCGACGACCTGCCAATCGGGCCCGAGCTCCCGCTGCAGCACGCCGGTCCAGCGGGTTTCGGGGTCATAGCGCGGCTGGTCGTCCCAGCGCGTCATCGGCACGGCGCCCCAGGTGTTCGAGTCGCCGTAGCAGAGCACCGTCCTCATCCCGCCTGCTCCGCGCTCAGGCCGCCGGCCCGGCGCCGGCCAGCGAGGTCTCGGACGCGGTCAGCAGCGACTGAAGCTCGGCGCCACCCGCCATCAGCTCGATGACTTCGCCGATCGAGCGTTCGTTCTTGGCAAAGCTCGCCAGCGTCGTCCCGCGCCTCAGCACCATGAAGCGGTCGCCCGCGGCATAGGCGTGATAGGCATTGTGGGTGATGAACAGCACCGCGACGCCCTTGGCGCGCACCCGCTCGATCAGCCGCAGGACGGTTGCGGACTCGCGCACGCCGAGTGCCGCGGTCGGCTCGTCGAGGACCAGGACGCGGGCGCCGAAATAGACGGCACGGCCGATCGCCAGCGCCTGCCGCTCGCCGCCCGACAGCGTCCCCACGAGCTGGTTGCCGTCGGTCACGCGGCTGATGCCGAGGTCCCTGAGGCTCTGCAGCGCGATGCGCGACGCCTCGTCGAGATCGAGCCGCCGGAATAGCCCGCGGCCCTTGTGCGGCTCGGCCGCCAGCACGAAGTTGCGCGCGACGCTCATCAGGGGGAGGGTGCCCACCTCCTGGTAAACCGTGGCGATGCCCTTCTCGCGTGCCTCGCGCGGGCTCGAAAAGTGGACGACCTGGCCGTCGACGAGGACTTCGCCGCTGGTCGGGCGCTCGACGCCGGTCAGGATCTTGATGACGGTCGACTTGCCGGCGCCGTTTTCGCCGAGAAGGCAGAACACCTCTCCCGGCATGAGCCCGAGCGAGAGGTTGGCGATGGCGGTGACGCCGGTGAAGCGCTTGGTGACGTCGCGCAGTTCAACGATGGGCGCGGCCATCAGCTTCTCCCCATGGCGAGCTGGCGCAGCCGATGATTGGCGAGCACGGCCAGGAGCAGCAGCAGGCCGACGAAGAGGTCGGTCAAATCGGCGTTCCAGCCGAGGAAGAAGACCCCCAGCGATACGATGCCATAGGTCAGGGCCCCGAAGACGGTGCCGACGGGGGAGCCGTAGCCGCCGGTCAGCAGCACGCCGCCGATGACCGCCGCGGCGATGCCGGTGAAGACGTATTGCGAGCCGAGCGTGATGTTGCCGTTCTGGAAGGTCAGCGTCTCGTTGATGCCCGAGAGCACCGCGGCGAGCGAGGTGCAGATGAAGAGGATCATCTTGACCCGCGAGACCGGAACGCCCGCCAGGCGGGCCGTCACCCCGTTGCCGCCGGTCGCGTAGACCCAGTTGCCGAAGGCGGTGCGCTGCATGACGTAGGTGGCGATGATGGTGAGGATCACCCAGTGCACGATGGAAATGTGGAACTGGTTGAAGTTCGACGCGAACAGCACCTGCGCCGACCCTGACGGCACCGCCGAGATGCTGGACGAGCCGGTGAGCGCGATGGCGAGGCCGAGCATGCCGCCCTCGACCATCAGCATCATGGCGAGGGTGACGATGAAGGAGGGGAGCCTCGTCCGGATGACGATGAGGCCGTTGAGCGCCCCGATGACGGCGCCCACGACCACGGCG
>DASZTU010000312.1:0-5266 GCA_035547975.1 Devosiaceae bacterium
CGTTCGGACGGGCGGCTCGGGGAGGGCAGGGACCGCCCGCCGCGGACGCCCTTCGAGGATGTCGTCCGCGGGTTCCTGGTGATCTGGAGCAACCCCAAGGCGCTGATCTTTCTCGGGGCGCTGCTGCCGCAGTTCGTCGATCGCCGCGAGCCGGCGTTTGCGCAGATCGTCACGCTCGGCCTCATCTTCATGCTCATCGCGTCGTCGACCGATAGCCTTTACGCGATCCTCGCCGGCCGCATGCGCCATCTCCTGAGCGCAACCCGGGTGAGGATTGTGAACCGCCTCTCTGGCGTTGTGCTGATTGGCGGCGGCATCTGGCTGTCGCTGCTCAAGCGCGCCTGACCCGGAAAAACCCCGCCGCCATGCCCCCGCTGCAGATCCTGCTGCCCTTCGTCGTCGCTTGCTTCGTCGTCACCGCCGTGCCGGGCATTTCCGTCTCGGCGATGGTCGGCGCCACGCTGGCGCGGGGTCTCGGCGCCGGCTTGTGGCAGGAGATGGGGGCCCAGCTCGGCCGCCTGTCGGTCGTGCTCGTCGTGGCGCTCGCACTGCAGCTGGTGACCGGCCTCATGGCGGCCGCTTTCGACATCATCAAGTACGCCGGCGCCGCCTATCTCGTCTGGCTCGGATGGGGCTATCTCACGAAGCGCCACTCCATCACCGTCGGGGACGCCGTCGCGGCGCGGCGGCCCGCGCGCCTGGTCCTTTCCGGATTTCTGGTCATCTGGAGCAATCCCAAGGCGCTGATCTTCTTCGGCGCCTTCCTGCCGCAGTTCGTCGACCCGCGCTATCCGGCCTGGCCGCAGGTCATCGTCCTCGGGCTGATCGAAATGTTTGCGGCGCTCGTGACCGACGGCGGCTACATCCTCCTCGCCGCCTTCGCCCGCAATGCGCTCACCGGACGAAGCGTCGAGCTCGTCAATCGGGTTGCCGGCGTCATCCTGATCGGGGCGGCCGTCTGGCTTGCCTTGCAGCATCAGGCGTGACACAAACCGCTCGCATTCGCTGGGGGAGGGACCATGACCAGGATCGTCGGCTTCTACCCCGGGTCCTTCGATCCCCTGACCAATGGCCATCTCGACGTCATCGAGCGGGCCTGCCGGCTCGTCGACCACCTCGTCATTGCCGTCGGCACGCACCACGCCAAGGCGCCGCTCTTCACCCATGAGGAGCGGATGGAGCTGCTGCGCCGCTGCATGGAGCCGATCGGCAAGCGCACGGATACCGAGTTCACCGTCACCGAGTTTTCCGGCCTCATGGTCGCCGCCGCCCGCGACGCCGGCGCGCGGATCGTGATCCGGGGCCTGCGCGACACCACCGACTACAATTACGAGATGCAGATGGTGGGCATGAACGCGCAGATGGCGCCCGACATCCAGACCGTGTTCCTGCCGGCGAGCCCCCATGTGCGGCACATCTCTGCCTCATTGGTGCGCCAGATCGCCGAGCTCGGCGGCGACATTACGCCGTTCGTCCCCAGCACCGTTCTCAAGGCCCTGAAACAGAAATGAAGCTTTTTGCCCGCCTCGCGGCCGCGCTCGCCCTCGTTGTGGCAGCCGCCTTCGCCGCGCCCTCGTTCGCTGCCGCCCCAGCCGGTACGCCGCACCTGCTGCTCCAGCTCAAGGACGGCACCGTCGACATCGAGCTCGAGCCCAAGCTCGCCCCCAACCATGTGGAGCGGATCGTTACGCTCACCAGGCAGGGGTTTTACAACGGCCTCAAGTTCCACCGGGTGATCGCCGGCTTCATGGCGCAGACCGGGGATCCCAAGGGTGACGGCACCGGCGGCTCGTCGCTGCCCGACCTCAAGGCCGAGTTCTCGAACGAGCCGTTCGTCCGCGGCACGGTGGGCGCCGCTCGCGCATCCGATCCGGACAGCGCCAACTCGCAGTTCTTCATCATGTATGGCGACGGCAGTTTCCTCAATGGCCAGTACACGGTGTTCGGAAAGGTCGTCTCCGGCATGGAGTTCGTCGACAATATCAAGAAGGGCGACGAGGCCGACAACGGCATGGTCACCGATCCCGACAAGATCATTTCGGCCAAGATCGAATACAAATAGCTGCCCGCAGCAACGGGCCGGCCGGCTGCATCGGGGCGAAAGCTCGACGGACCAAGGAACGCGTTCGGCGGAGACGGATTTCCGCTTCGACCGTTCGAAACGTCACAACAACAAAGGAGTTCGGACCATGGCCGAGTACGCCGATCCGGAAAACACCCTCGTCATCGAGACCACCAAGGGTCGCGTCGTCATCCAGATGCGCCCCGACCTCGCCCCCAATCACGTTGCCCAGATCAAGAAGCTCGCCCGCGAGGGGCAGTATGACGGCGTGGTGTTCCATCGCGTCATCGACGGCTTCATGGCGCAGACCGGCGACGTGCGTTTCGGCAATATGGACAAGGGCGACACGTCGCGCGCCGGCATGGGCGGCTCGAGCTATCCCGACCTCAACCAGGAGTTCAGCCCGGAGCCGCACGTGCGCGGCACCGCCTCGATGGCGCGCGCGCAAAACCCGAACAGCGCCAACTCGCAGTTCTTCATCTGCTTTGCCGAAGCGCCCTTCCTCAATCGCCAGTACACCGTCTGGGGCAAGGTGATCGAAGGCATGGAGAACGTCGACAAGATCAAGCGCGGCGAGCCGGTTCGCGACCCCGACAGGATGCTGACCGTCCGGGTGGCGGCCGACGAGGCCGCGTAGCTCCCACAGCCTGCGTGGAACGCATGGTCCACGCCGGCATTTCACACCTCGCGCCTCCCCTCCATGCGGGGAGGCCGGGCCGTGTTTCGCCTCCTCCGGTGGAAATCGGGCGGTGAGCACGCGCCAGCATCCGGTCCAAAAAGGCTCATGCGCGTCGACGAGTTCGATTTCGACCTGCCGGACGACCGTATCGCGCTGCATCCCGTCGAGCCGCGCGACGCGGCGCGCATGCTCGTGGTTCGGCCGGGGTCCCCGCTCGAGGATCGTGTCGTCGCCGACCTCGTCGACATCCTGCGGCCCGGCGATGTTCTGGTCGTCAACGACACGCGTGTCATTCCAGCCGAGCTCGAAGGCACACGGCTGCGGGGCGACAGCCGGCGCAAGGTCTCGCTCAATCTCCACAAGCGGCTCGATCCGCAGCGCTGGCTGGCTTTCGCGCGTCCCGCCAAGCACCTCGAGGAATTCGATCGCCTCGAGCTCGGGCGCGGGCCGCAAAAGCTGCGCGCGACCGTGGCTGGCAAGGGGGAGGGGGGCGAGGTGACGGTCGCCTTCGAGCTTGCGGGCGCCGAGCTCGACGAAGCCATCAAGGCCAATGGCGCGATGCCGTTGCCGCCCTACATCGGCAGCAAGCGCGAGATCGAGCCGCGCGACGCACTCGACTACCAGACCGTTTACGCGACCGTCGAGGGCGCGGTTGCCGCCCCGACCGCGGGCCTCCATTTCACTGAAAGGCTGTTGCAGGAGCTGGCGCTCAAGGGCGTTGCCGTCGAGAAGGTGACGCTGCATGTGGGCGCCGGTACATTCCTCCCCGTCAAGGCGGAGGACACCGGCGACCATCGGATGCACGCCGAATGGGGCGAGATCACCCAGGCCGCGGCCGAGCGCATCAATGCCGCGCGAGCAAAGGGGGGAAGGGTCGTCGCGGTGGGGACGACGAGCCTCCGCCTCCTCGAAAGCGCTGCCCGCGACACGGGCGAGCTGCAGCCGTTCATGGGGGAGACCGACATCTTCATCACCCCCGGCTTCCGCTTCCGCGTCGTCGACGTGCTGCTGACCAATTTCCACCTGCCGCGGTCGACGCTGTTCATGCTGGTGAGCGCCTTTGCCGGGCTCGACACCATGCGCGCGGCCTACGCCCACGCGATCGCGAGCGGCTATCGCTTCTATTCCTATGGTGATGCGAGCCTCTTGTTCCGCGCCGAGGCGTAGCAGGCGAGAGCAACGCCGCAGGCGAGCCTCACGCACATTCAGGTGACAGCGCGGCGCCTCCCCGGTAAAGGGGCGCCCCATGACAGCCTTCCAGTTTTCGCTCCACACAACCGACGGCATGGCCCGCCGGGGCACCATCCTGACCTCGCGGGGGGAAATCCGCACGCCCGCCTTCATGCCCGTCGGCACGGTCGGCACGGTCAAGGCGATGTACCCCGAACAGGTGCGGGAAACCGGGGCCGACATCCTCCTCGGCAACACCTACCATTTGATGCTGCGGCCCGGCGCCGAGCGTGTCGCGGCCCTCGGCGGCCTCCACACCTTCATGGACTGGCCACGCCCGATCCTCACTGATTCCGGGGGCTTTCAGGTCATGTCGCTGGCCCAGCTGCGAAAGCTGACGGAAACCGGCGTCACCTTCCGCTCGCATCTCGACGGCACGGCCCATGAGCTCACCCCCGAGCGGTCGATCGAGATCCAGACCCTGCTCGACAGCGACATCATCATGCAGCTCGACGAGTGCATCGCCCTGCCGGCAGAGCGGCCCGAGATGGAGCGCGCCATGGAGCTGTCGCTGCGCTGGGCCGAGCGCAGCAAGCAAGCCTTTGGTACCCAACCGCGGCGCGCCCTGTTCGGCATCAACCAGGGGGGCGACGACGCCCAATTGCGGGCCCGCTCCGCCTCGGGGCTCAAGTCGATCGGCTTTGACGGCTATGCGGTGGGCGGCCTCGCCGTCGGGGAACCCCAGGCAACCATGTTCCGCGTGCTCGAAGAGATCACGCCGGAGCTGCCGGCCGACAAGCCGCGCTACCTCATGGGCGTCGGCAAGCCCGACGATATCCTCGGCGGCATCGGGCGCGGCATCGACATGTTCGACTGCGTCCATCCGACGCGGGCGGGACGGCACGGGCACGCCTATACCCGGTTCGGCGTCATCAACCTCAAGAACGCGCGCCACAAGGACGATCCCCGCCCGCTCGACGAGCAGTCGGAAAACCCCAATTGCCGCCGCTTTTCCCGGGCTTACCTGCACCATCTGGTGAAGACCGAGGAGATCCTTGGCGCCATGGTGCTCAGCCAGGTCAACCTCGCCTACTACCAGACGCTGGTGGCGGGCGCGCGGGCGGCGATCGAGGCTGGCGCTTTCGCCGATTATGCGGCACAAACCCGTGCCGGCTGGGCGGCGGGCGATCTGCCGCCGCTCTAGCGGCGGAGAAAGGGAGCAAGCCAATGGCCTCGAAGCGCAAATCCCTCCTCAACCCCTTGATGAAACACCGGGCCCGGCTGGACGGCACGACGCTCCGCCAGCTCTTTGCCGACCACCCGGGGCGCTTCGCCGATTTCCACGAGACGTTTGG
>DASZTU010000313.1:0-9455 GCA_035547975.1 Devosiaceae bacterium
TTCCCGCGCACGCGGGGATCCATCTTGGCCAGGAATACCGACGCCCAATCGCATTCCGACCCGGACAGCATCTGGCCACCCCCACCCCTGACCCCTCCCCGCAAGGGGGAGGGAGAAGGCGGCCGCTGGTGTTTTCGGGCCATGGTTCGAGGCTCGCTGCGCTCGCACCTCACCATGAGGGGGTGGGTCAAAGACCTCCCCGAACGGGGCCTCACCCCGAGCGGCCCCGCCCCCATACAACGCTTCCTTAACCATAAGCTGCAAGCATTCGGTAACGCCATGAAGCCGCCGGAGCGCTTGCTTGCCTCGCCTCATCCCCAAGCGTCCGGGTCGACCCGCAACCCTCGGCGCCGCGGCGCTCGCGGCGCTGCTGCCGATGGCCGGCCGGGCGGCGGCGGCCGACTGGATGGATGCCGGCCCGACCCTGCTGTCGCCGACGCCGGTCGCCGATGCGGGCTATCTCGGTGGGCCGCCCGACGAGCACATGCTGCCCTTCTACGACGTCGACTGGAGCCTCGGCGTCAAGGGGCAGTACATCCACGACAGCCAGAGCGGCGACCGGCTCAAGGCGCTGGTCGAGCCGAGCGTCGATTTCTCGCACACGGGCAACATCCTCACCTTTCATGGCGGCGCCAATGCCCAGCTCAGCAAGACCGGCAATGGCGACCTCAACATCGACCAGTCGCGGCTCTCGGCCGGATCGGTGCTCGCCTTCGATCCCGAATCGAAGCTCACCAGCAATGCGAGCCTCTCACTCACCCAGGAGGACCCCCATTCGCCCGACGTCGCCTCGAACGTCGCCAAGACCCCGATCGAGTTCTCCGGCAGCGTCGATTCCACTTTCAGCAAGCGCATCGGCCCCCTCGACGTGACGCCGAGCGTTGCGGTCGGGCGCGACATTTTCGGGCCGACGACGCTGACCGACGGCACCGAGCAGGACAACACGAGCCTCGACAACACCCATCTCGATGTGGGCCTCAGGCTCGGCTACCGGCTGTCGCCGATCGTCGAGCCGTTCATCGAGGGCCACATCCTCCGCACCGTCTATGACGTGCCCTCGCCCTCGCTCGGCACCAAGCTCGACAACAACCTCTATACGCTGATGAGCGGCGTCTCGCTCGCCTGGGACGAGACGCTCGTTGCGAGCGTCTCGAGTGGCGTGGGGCTCGCCCATTTCGACGACGGCACGCTCGGCGACGTGCGGGCCACACTTTACGATGCGAGCCTCACCTTCAAGCCGGACCGCACGCTCACGCTGACCGGCAATTTCACCACCTCGATCGGTTCACCCGGGCCGAGCGGTTCGGGCAGCGCCAAGATTGCCTACGATGCGACGGCCGCCGCGACCTATACGGTCAACGACTGGCTCGACTGGCGGGCGAGCGCCGGCTGGAGCCAGGCGAGCTTTGCCGACAGCAGCGCGACCTCGAGCGGCTACACGTTTGGCGCCGGCGCCGACTACATGGTGAGCCGGCACATGAAGATCAGCGCCGATTACACCTTCGAGCACGCGGAGAACCCGCCCAACGCGCCGCAGAACATCCACACCGTGACGGTGGGGATGACGTTCCAGAAATAGCGGGACGCGGCGGGAAGCGCGGCGGGGCAGGGCCGTGAGCCGGGCCTCTTCTCAGGTCACGAGGCCGAGCTCGCGCAGCGCCTTGGTCAGCTCGGGGGCGATGTCGGGCCGCTCGAGGCCGAAGGCGACGTTGGCGGTGAGGAACCCGATCTTGCTGCCGCAGTCGAAGACCTTGCCCTGGTATTTGACGCCGGTGAAAGGCTGCGACCGGATGAGAATCTGCATGGCGTCGGTGATCTGGATTTCCCCGCCGGCGCCACGGTTCTGCTCGCTCAAAATGGCGAAAATCTCCGGTTGGAGAATGTAGCGGCCGGAGATGAAGAGGTTGGAGGGCGCTTCGCTGGGTTTGGGCTTTTCCACCATGCCGGTGATGCGGAAACCCGAGTCCGGGCCGTCGCCGCGCCCGACGATGCCATAGGAGGAGACGTCCTTGGGGTCCACTTCCTCGACCCCGACGACATTGCCGCCCGTGGCCTCATAGGCCGCCATCATCTGCTTGAGGACGCCGGGTTTTGCCATGAACACCATGTCGGGGAGGAGCAGCGCAAAGGGCTGGTTGCCGACGAGTTCCCGCGCGCACCAGACGGCGTGGCCGAGCCCGAGCGGCTCCTGCTGGCGGGTGAAGCTCGTCTGCCCGGCCGAGGGCAGGTCCTTCTGCAGTTCGGTCAGGGCGTCGAGCTTGTTGCGCGTCTCGAGGGTGTGCTCGAGCTCGAACTGGCGGTCGAAATGGTCCTCGATGACGCCCTTGTTGCGCCCGGTGACAAAGACGAAGTGCTCGATTCCGGCTTCCCGCGCCTCGTCGACGGCGTACTGGATGACCGGCCGGTCGACGACGGTCAGCATCTCCTTGGGCATGGCCTTGGTGGCGGGCAGGAAGCGGGTCCCCAGTCCGGCGACGGGAAAGACGGCAGTGCGGACGCGATTGGGCACGAAAGGACTCCGGTTTTTGCGTGAGGCCGGTAAGGTTTATCTCAACACCTGACTTCTAGCCTCGGTTTACAGGCATAACTGGCGTGGGAGAAGATCGATGGCGGTGCTGGTGACGGGCGGGGCGGGCTATATCGGCAGCCACATGGTGCTGAGGCTGTGCGACGCCGGCGAAACGGTGGTGGTGCTCGACAACCTGACGACCGGCTTCGACTGGGCGGTGGATTCCCGCGCGACGCTCGTCCAGGGCAATGCCGGGGACATCGATTTCGTCGGGGCGCTCATCGCCAAACACCAGGTCAAGGAGATCGTCCACTTCGCCGGCTCCATCGTGGTGCCGGAATCGGTGACCAATCCGTTAAAATATTATGGCAACAATACTGCCACGTCGCGAAGCTTGATCGAGGCGGCGGTCAAGGGCGGGGTGAAGCACATGGTCTTCTCCTCGACCGCCGCGGTCTACGGCATGACCGGGCTCGAGCCGGTGGCCGAGGATACGCCCCTCAACCCGATGTCGCCCTATGGGCGCTCGAAGCTGATGACCGAAATGATGCTCGCCGACGTCGCGGCGGCGCATCCGCTGACCTATGGGGCGCTGCGCTACTTCAATGTCGCCGGCGCCGATCCCAAGAAGCGCTCGGGCCAGTCGAGCCCCACGGCGACGCACCTCATCAAGGTCGCCTGCCAGGCGGCGCTCGGGCAGCGCCCGTTCATGGAAATCTACGGCACCGACTATCCGACGCCGGACGGCACCTGCGTGCGCGACTACATCCACGTCAGCGACCTCGTCGAGGCCCACGCGCTGCTCCTCGCCTATCTGCGCAGCGGCGGCGAGAGCACGACGCTCAATTGCGGCTATGGCCGCGGCTACAGCGTCCGGCAGGTGGTCGACATGGTGCACAAGGTCTCCAAGGTCGATTTCGCGGTCAGGGAAGCACCGCGCCGCGCCGGCGACCCGCCGGCGATCGTCGCCGGCGCGCAGAAGGTGCGGGCGCTGCTCGGCTGGCAGCCGGCACACGACGATCTGGAGGAAATCGTCACCTCCGCCTATGCTTGGGAGCAGTATCTGCGAACACGGAATCGGTAGGATGAGGATAGGGCGGTGGCTGTGTGTTCTGGGGTTCGCCTGGCTTGCCGCCGCCCCACCCGCCCTTGCCGCCCCGTCCCAGAGCTTTGCCGAATTCCTCAAGGCGTTCGAGCCCAAGGCGGTCGCCGGGGGGATTTCGGCCGCCGTCTATGAGCGCGCGACGCGGGACCTCACGCCCGATCCGCGCATTCCGGCGCTGGTTACCACCCAGCCCGAATTCGCAACCCCGATGTGGGACTATCTCGACGCCCGCATCACGGCGGCCAAGATCCAGAACGGCAAGGCCGCCCTGGCGGCGCACGCGGCCGCCTTTGCGGCGGTCGGCAAGCGCTACGGGGTCGATCCCGCGATCCTCGGTGCGATCTGGGGCATCGAGACCGACTATGGCCGGGTGCTCGACAACAAGCGGCTGATCCGGCCGATCGTCCGCTCGCTCGCGACCCTCGTCTGGCAGCAGCGCGGCCGCGCCCTCGACGAGGCCGATTTCATCGCGGCGCTGAAACTCGTGCAGCAGGGGCCGCTCGACGAGAACACCCTCGTCGGCTCATGGGCCGGGGCGGTGGGAAACCTCCAGGTCAACCCGACCACCATCCTCCAATACGGCACGGACGGCGATGGCGACGGGCGGATCGACCTCGTGCATTCGCTGCCGGATGCCTTGGCGACGAGCGCGGTGTTCTTGCGCGCCCTCGGCTGGACCCCCGGCATCGACTGGGGGTTCGAAGTCGTGCTGCCGCAGGGCTTCGATTACCTCCTCGCCGACCGCACCAATCCGCGCCCGATCGGCTTTTTCGCGGAGCGCGGGGTGAAGCGCGCCAACGGCAAGCCCTTTCCCGACGCGACGACCCCGGTCTTCCTCTATGTGCCGACCGGCAAGGACGGCCCAAAGTTCCTGATGACCGGCAACTATCTCGCGCTCAAGGGCTACAATTTTTCCGACAGCTACGCCCTCACCGTCGCGCACCTCGCCGACCGGCTCAAGGGCGCGGGGGAGTTCAGGACGGCGTGGCCGCGCGGCACGAAATTTCCCAATCTCGCCCAGCGCGAGGCGATCCAGACGGCGCTCAACAAGCTCGGCCTGCTCAAGGGCGCGAGCGACGGCCGGCTCGGGCCGATCACCCAGGCCGCCTACGCCAAATTCCAGGCCTCGCGCGGCGAGGTCGCCGACGGTTTCTTGACCTATGAGGCGTATCAGGAACTGATGGCCGCAACGAAATAGGTTTTGGGGCGAGCCCCCTTTTCCGGCGCCGGTTGGCGAACCATATGCCGCGAGGCCACAGTTTTGTCGCCCGGGCCCGCTAGGCAGGGCCGGTCAGGAGGAGAAAGCCGATGCGGTTGTTGATCATTGCGGTTGTCGTCGTGGCGATGCTCGCGGGCGAGTTGCTGCCGCTCTTTGCCGACATGCTCTGAGCGAAGATGCGGCGCATCCTGCTCCTCGCGCTGGTGATGGTGATTTGCGCCGCCGAGTTCGCGCCGGTGATGGGGCAGGGGTTCCTGTTCGGCCCGCCCGGCGTCGTCGGCCGGCCCCGCTACCAGCAGCAGTACCAGGACAACCAGCAATATCCGCGGCCGCGCCGCCGCTCGCTGCTCGACATGCTGTTCGGGCCCCAGCAGGACAATAACGGCTACGCGCCGAGCGGCCCCAGCGCGCCGAGCCCGCAGCCGCAGTCGGTCGCGCCGCCGCCGAAACGCAAGCCGCAGCCTCCGGCACTGCCGCCGGCCAAGCCGACCGTCGCCAAGGCCGACAACGCGACCCGCGTCGCGGTCTTCGGCGACTACATGGCCGCCGATGTGGGCAAGGCGCTCGACCGCTTCTACGCCAACGATCCGACCGTTTCGATCATCCAGCAGGCGGTGCCCGGGTCCGGTTTTGCGCGCCCCGAATATTTCGACTGGAACAAGACCATCGGCCAGCAGATCGCGGCCAATTCCTTCGATGTCGCGGTGGTCATGGTCGGCGTCAACGACCGCCAGCAGATGAAGGTCGACGGCGGCTCCGTGAAGGCGCTGAGCGACGACTGGAACAAGGAATATACGGCGCGGCTCAATACCTTCCTCGGCCAGCTCAAGGCGGCCAACAAGCCGGTGATCTTCATCGGCCTGCCGCCGATGGCGGCGCCGCAATTTTCGAACGCCATGAGCCAGATTTCCTCGCTCGACCGGATCGCCGCCTTCGCGGCCGGCGCCCAGTTCGTCGACATCTACGACAAGTTCCTCGACGAGAACGGCGACTACGAGCAGCGCGGGCCGGACGTGAACGGCAATGACGCGCTCATGCGCTACAGCGACGGGGTGCGACTGGCGCGCGCGGGCGCCGACAAGGTCGCGTTCTACGCGAGCCAGGCCATCAAGCTCTTCGTGCATGGCGGCACGGGGGTTGCGGTCGCGGACCCGCTCGCCGGCACGGATGCCGACGCGATGCTGCGCCCGCCCTACCAGGGGCTCGGGCAGTCGAAGCTGCTGCAGGTCGCCGGCGCCGTGATGCCGCTCACCGGGGCGCAGCCGCGCGCCCCGGACCTGATCGAGCGGGGCAGCACGGTCGCCGCCGGGTTCGACATGAAGCAGCTGCTCGAGGCGCCGGTCGGCCGCGCCGACGCGTTCGGGGCGGGGATCAACCCCGAAGCGCAACCGGCGGCGAAATAGCCCGGGGGCACCCCCATTCTCATGGTGAGCAGTGGAACCCTGGGGCCGCCCCCTCAGCTCGGGAGTTCGGTTGCCCCCATGAGCGCAAGATCGACGGCGCGGGCCGCCTGGCGGCCTTCGCGGATCGCCCAGACGACCAGCGACTGGCCGCGCCGCATGTCCCCGCAGGCAAAAACCTTGTCGACCGAGGTCGCGTAGCGCCTGGTGTCGGCGAGCACGTTGCCGCGCCTGTCGAGCTCGACGCCGAGGTCCTTGACCATCCCCTCCTGCACGGGGCCGAGAAAGCCCATGGCGAGGAGCACGAGGTCGGCCTTGAGCACGAACTCGGTGCCGGGGATGGGCTGGAACTTCTGGTCGACTCGGACGCAGTGCATTTCCCGGACGTGGCCCGTCTCGTCGCCCACGAACTTTACCGTGTTGACGGCGAAGTCGCGCTCGACGCCCTCTTCCTGGCTGGAAGAGGTGCGCATCTTGAGCGGCCAGTTCGGCCAGGTCAGCGCCTTGTTCTCCTTCTCGGGCGGCGCCGGCATGATCTCGAGCTGGGTGACCGAGAGCGCGCCCTGGCGGTTCGAGGTGCCGATGCAGTCCGAGCCCGTATCGCCGCCGCCGATCACCACCACGTGCTTGCCTTCCGCGAGGATCGGGGCAACGTTGCCGAGCGGCTCGTCGGAGACGCGCCGGTTCTGCTGCGGCAGGAACTCCATGGCGAAATGGATGCCGTCGAGGTCGCGGCCTTCGATCTGAAGGTCGCGCGGCTTTTCGGCGCCGCCCGCGAGGACCACCGCGTCGTAGTCGCGGGTCAGATCGTCGATCGCGAGCTCAGGCCCGACATGCACGTTGCAATGGAAAGTCACGCCCTCGGCTTCCATCTGCGCCACGCGCCGGTCGATGTTGTACTTTTCCATCTTGAAGTCGGGGATGCCGTAGCGCAGCAGGCCGCCCGGCCTGGCGTTCTTCTCGTAGACGTGGACGTCGTGGCCGGCACGCGCCAGCTGCTGCGCGCAGGCGAGGCCCGAGGGGCCGGAGCCGACGACGGCGACCTTCCTGCCCGTGCGGTTCGGGTTGACCTGCGGCTTGATCCAGCCGTTCTCCCAGCCCTTGTCGACGATCGCGCACTCGATGGTCTTGATGGTGACCGGCACGTCCTGGATGTTGAGCGTGCAGGCCGCCTCGCATGGGGCGGGGCAGATGCGGCCGGTGAACTCGGGGAAATTGTTGGTCGAGTGGAGGTTCTTCAGCGCCTTGAGCCAGTCACCCCGGTAGACGAGGTCGTTCCAGTCCGGGATCTGGTTGTTCACCGGGCAGCCGGTGTGGCAGTAGGGCACGCCGCAATCCATGCAGCGCGAGGCCTGCTTGCGCGTCGCCTCCTCGCCGAGCGGAATGACGAATTCGTGCCAGTGCCGCACGCGGTCGGCCGCCGGCTCATAGTGCCGGTCCTCGCGGTCGAGCTCGAGAAAACCCGTAATCTTACCCATTTGTCTTCTTCTCTTACTCTGCCGCCACGCGCTGGTCTTCTTCAGCCCGGGCCATCTCGGCCAGCGCCTTGCGGTAGTCGGTCGGCATGACCTTCTTGAACTTCGGCAGATAACTTGCCCAGTTCTCGAGGATTTTCGCGGCGACGTCCGAGTTGGTGAAATTCTTGTGCCGCTCGATCAGCGCCTTGAGGCGTTCGGCGTCGCCGCTCGAGAGGTCGCCCATGATCTCCACCTCGCCATGCGACTCGAGGTCGCCGGCGTGGTGGTAGTCGCGCTCGGAGATCATCTCCTCTTCCTCGACCGGCTCGAGTTCGACCATCGAGAGGTTGCACCGGCTCTCGAACGTGTTGTCCTCGTCGAGCACATAGGCGATGCCGCCCGACATGCCGGCCGCGAAGTTGCGCCCGGTCCGGCCGAGCACGACGACGATGCCGCCGGTCATGTACTCGCAGCCATGGTCGCCCGTGCCCTCGACCACGGCGATGGCACCGGAGTTGCGGACCGCGAAGCGTTCGCCGGCAACGCCCCGGAAGTAGCACTGGCCGGAGATCGCGCCATAGAGCGCGGTGTTGCCGATGATGATCGACTGCGAGGGCACGATCGCCGCGTTGGCGGGCGGACGCACGACCAGCCGGCCGCCCGAGAGGCCCTTGCCGACATAGTCGTTGGCTTCACCGACGAGGTCGATCGAGACGCCCGCCGCGAGCCAGGCGCCGAAGGACTGCCCGCCGGTGCCGGTGAGGCTGATGGCGATGGTGTCCTCGGGCAGCCCCTGGTGGCCGTAGCGCTTGGCCACCTCGCCCGAGAGCATGGCGCCCGCCGAGCGGTCGGTGTTGCGGATGGTCTCGGTGATCCTGACCGGCGTGCCGTTTTCGAGCGCGGGCTGCGCCGCCTCGATGAGCCGGCGGTCGAGAACCTGGTCGATCGGGTGGTTCTGCTTTTCCGAGTGGTAGATGGCGACGCCCGGCTCGGCCACAGGCTTGTGGAAGAGCCGCGAGAGGTCGAGCCCTCTCGCCTTCCAGTGGGCGATGGCGCGGGTCTGGTCGAGCATCTGCATCTGCCCCACCATCTCGTCGAACTTGCGGAAGCCCAGCGAAGCCATGATCTCGCGCACTTCCTCGGCGACGAAGAAGAGGAAGTTGATGACGTGCTCGGGCTTGCCGGTGAAGCGCTTCCTGAGCACCGGGTCCTGCGTCGCGATGCCGACGGGGCAGGTGTTGAGGTGGCACTTGCGCATCATGACGCAGCCGGCGGCGATCAGCGGCGCCGTCGCCATGCCGAACTCATCGGCGCCGAGCAGGGCGCCGACGACCACGTCACGGCCGGTGCGGATGCCGCCATCGACCTGCACGGCGATACGGCCGCGCAGCTTGTTGGCGACGAGCGTCTGGTGCGTTTCGGCAAGGCCGATTTCCCATGGCGAGCCGGCGTGCTTGAGCGAGGTGAGGGGCGAAGCGCCCGTGCCGCCCTCGTAGCCGGAGATGGTCACGTGGTCCGCGCGGGCCTTGGAGACGCCCGCGGCAACGGTGCCGACCCCGACCTCGGAGACGAGCTTCACCGACACCTGGCCCGCCGGATTGACGTTCTTCAGGTCGAAGATCAGCTGCGCCAGATCCTCGATCGAGTAGATGTCGTGGTGCGGCGGCGGCGAGATGAGCCCGACGCCCGGCGTCGAGTGGCGCACCTTGGTGATGATGGCGTCGAGCTTGTGGCCGGGAAGCTGGCCGCCCTCGCCGGGCTTGGC
>DASZTU010000314.1:0-2713 GCA_035547975.1 Devosiaceae bacterium
CTCCCCAATCTCGACGCGCTGGGGCTGGGGGCCGCCGGACAACTCTCCTCGGGCGCCCTGGCGCCGGGGCTCACGGCGACGCCGCGCGGCGGCCGCTGGGGTGTCGGCCGCGAGGTTTCGAGGGGCAAGGACACGCCGTCCGGTCACTGGGAAATTGCGGGTGTACCGGTGCCCTTCGAGTGGGGTTATTTTCCCGCCACCGAGCCCGCCTTCCCGCCCGAGCTGACGGATGCCCTGATCGCCGAGGCGCACCTGCCCGGCATCCTCGGCAACCGGCACGCCTCGGGAACGACCATCATCGCCGAGCTCGGCGAGGAATCAATCCGGAGCGGCAAGCCGATCTGCTACACCTCCGCCGACTCGGTGTTCCAGATCGCCGCGCACGAGACGCATTTCGGCCTCGACCGGCTCTATGAGGTCTGCCGCATCGCCTTCCGCCTGACCGAGCCGATGCGCATCGGCCGGGTGATCGCCCGCCCGTTCATCGGCGAGACGGCCGCGACCTTCAAGCGGACCGGCAACCGACGGGACTTCGCCATTCCGGCGCCCGAGCCGACCCTCCTCGACCGGGCCCACGAAGCGGGCCGGCAGGTCTTCGCGGTGGGCAAGATCTCGGACATCTTCGCCGGCCGCGGCGTGACGCACAAGCTCAAGGCCACCGGCAACATGAAGCTCTTCGACGCGACCCTCGACGCCATGGAGATGGCGCCGGACGGCGCCCTGGTCTTTGCCAATTTCGTCGAGTTCGACGAAGCCTTCGGCCATCGCCGCAACGTGCCAGGCTATGCCGCCGCGCTCGAGGCGTTCGATGCGCGCCTGCCGGAGATGATCGCGCGGCTGCGCGACGACGACCTCCTGATCCTCACGGCCGACCACGGCAACGACCCCACATGGCGGGGCACCGACCACACCCGCGAGCAGGTGCCGATCCTGGTGTTTTCCCCAGGCCTCTCGCCGGGGGAGATTGGCATCCGGCAGACCTTCGCCGATATCGGGGAAAGCGCGGCGCGCTGGCTCGGACTAGACCAAGGCCGCCACGGCCGGAGCTTCCTCTAGGCCCGTTCGGGACGACGCGGCGGGAAAAACGCAGATCGCCGCTTTCGCCGCGGGTTCTGGCTCGGTATGTCTCGGTTCTGGTGAGCCCGCTCGAGGCAGGTTGGGACCGGCGGGACGGCCGGTTCGCGTGATGAGGAGGAAAAGCGGTGACAGGTGGCAGCGTAACCGTGGTTGACCACCCGCTGATCCAGCACAAGCTCACCATCATGCGGAACAAGGAGACCTCGACGGCGGGCTTCCGGCGCCTGCTCCGCGAGATCGCGCATTTGCTGTGCTACGAGGTGACCCGCGACCTCGAGCTCGAAACCATCCCCATCGAGACGCCGATGGGTGAGATGGAGGCGCCCACCATCAAGGGCAAGAAGCTGGTCTTCGCCTCGATCCTGAGGGCCGGCAACGGTCTACTCGACGGCATGCTGGACCTCGTGCCGGCGGCGCGCGTGGCCCATATCGGCATCTATCGCGACCACGAGACGCTGCAGCCGGTCGAATACTATTTCAAGGCCCCGGCCGAGCTCGACAACCGGCTCATCATTGTCGTCGATCCCATGCTGGCGACGGCCAACTCCTCGGTCGCCGCCGTCCAGCGGCTCAAGGAACGCGGCGCCAATAATCTCCGCTTCCTTTGCCTTCTCGCGGCGCCTGAAGGCATCGAGCATTTCACCCACGCCCATCCGGATGTCCCGATCTTCACGGCCGCCATCGACAGCCACCTCAACGAGCACGGCTACATCGTGCCGGGCCTCGGCGACGCCGGCGACCGGATGTACGGCACGAAGTAGCCGGAAGCGCTTCCGCTCGGGATCGCCGCCAATGCCGGCCCGTCAGGCCTTGAGCGGCAGGCCGTAGCTGATCAGCTCGGCCCTGAGCGCCGCGGGCGACGTGAAGTGGATGCCGGCCATGCCGTAGCGGCGCGCCGAGACCACGTTGGGCTCGTTGTCGTCGATGAAGACGCAGCTTTCGGGCGCGAGCCCATAGCGTTCGCAGAAGACGCGGAAGATGCGCGGGTCGGGTTTGACGAACCGCTCGAGGCCGGACACGACGATGCCGTCGAATTTTTCGAGGAACGGCCAGTCGCCGAGCACCGTCATCCACTTTTCCCAGGAGAAATTGGTGATGGCGAAAGTCGGCACGTCCGCCGCGATCAGCTCGTCATGGATCTCGATCGTCCCCGAAATGAAGCCGGAGAACGTCTCCTTCCACCGCTCGTCATAGGCCTTGATCTCGCGCCAGTATTTCGGAAACCGGCTGATCAGCCGCGCCACGCCCTCGGCATAGATGTCGCCGGCGTCGAACTCGAGGTTCCATTCGAGCGTGCACACGTTCTGGTGGAACCAGAGCGCCTCCTCCTCCGTCTCGAACAGCTTGCGGAAGAGGTACATCGGGTTCCAGTCGACGAACACGCCGCCGAGGTCGAATACGGGGACGAGCGTCTGGTCGGTCATGGCGGGAATCCGGGAGAGGCGGGGAGCGTCCGGCCTATGCCATCAACCGCGCCGCGGCGCAAGGCGCCGGCGCCCGCTGCTCGCTAGGAGCAGGTGCTCGTGTTGTAGCAGATGATTCCCGGGTAGCGCGGCAGGTAGTAGTTCTGGTGGTAGAGCGTGAAGGGCGAGCGGAAGAACAGGCCGAGCAGCGGCTGGTAGGAGTAGCTCGCCTC
>DASZTU010000315.1:0-8734 GCA_035547975.1 Devosiaceae bacterium
CGACGCCTCGAGCCGGATGGCGACGAAATTGTAGCTGTCGGTCAGCCGCTCGGCGAGCCAGAGAACGTTGTGCAAGAGCTTGAGCCGCGCGAGCGCCGCCATCTGCGAGGCCGCCATCCAGATCAGGAAGGGCGGCGTGCCATAGGTGTCGGGCTCGTTGCGCGCCGCCCAGAACCGGCGCACGAACTCGTCGAGCTTATGGGAATCGTGCGGCGCCTCTGGATCGGTGAACGCCTCGACGAGATAGGTGCCGATCGCCACATGCGTGTAGCGCGGCGCTTCCTCGTGCTCGTAGCCAAGGAGCGTATCGGTCGTGAACAGCGCTTTGTGCTTGAGGTGGATGTAGGAAAGGATCGAATCGCGGCTGCGGTTGGAATCGCGCAGCATGCTTTCGGCCCGCTGGCGGTATTCGAAGCCGAAATAGGGGTAGTTGGCGCCCAAAAATCCCTTGTCCAGGGCCGAGAGCCAGAATTCCCAATCCTCGAAGCCGGATTTCATCGTCTCGTCGAAGCGCACGCCGGCGTCGATGACCCGCCGCGTGATGAGGCTGCCGGCCTCGCAGATGTTGTCGAAGGTGAGGTGCAACAGCCGCGAATATTCCGTCGTGTAGTTGCCGCTCCAGGCGATCCCGAACTTGTCGATGTTGGGATAGACCCAGGCGACGTCCGGGCGGGTCTCCAGAAAATCCATCAGCGACTGCAGCGCCGAAGGGGTGATGCGGTTGTCGGCGTCGAGGAGGTAGATGGCCTCGTAGCCGGGGAAGGTCCGGGCCGCGAAATCGATGCCGAAATTGCGCGCCGAGGAGAGGCCGCCATTCGGCTTGCGCAGGTAAAAGACATTGCTGTTGGCGAGCGCATAGGCCTGCCCGATTTCTTCCGTCTCCGGAAACGGGCACCCATCGTTGACGATGACCACCGCGATCTCGAAATTCGCCGTCTGCGCCAGCACCGACTCCACCGCTTCGGCGAGGAGGCCGGAATGCTTGAACACCGGAATCACGACCACGACGCGTGGCTCCGGGAGCCGCAACACCTGATCTCTTTTGGCCTCGCCTGGCTTGCTCTCGCTCATTCGCTCAGCCTCGCATCATGAGGGAAAAGTCCTTGAACCGCGCCTGCGCGTAGCTGTTGTCGCCGGGCTTGGTCATGCGTGTGGCAATGAAGATGCTCCGGTTGCCGCGCCCGCCCTCGCAGAACGCCGAGAGGCGCTTGACCTCGTGGCTCCTCAGCGACGTCCAGCCGCTGAACGCCTCGTGGGCATGCGGCTGCGACCCGCCCTGCAGGATTTCGAGCGCCCGCGCCGCCCGGTCGGTGACCACCATGCCGAAATCGACCTCGTGCGATTTTTCGTTGCTGATGGCGATCGAGGCGGAAATCCTGATCGCCTCGGCCGGCGAGGCATCGGGAAGCCGGCCGAGCGTCAGCCCGTGGGCGGGCGGATGGCAGGTCGCGGCGTTCTCGCCCGGCGGCGCCCAGACGGCGCGGAAATCGAACGACACGGCGTCGGAATTGGCGTGCTCGACGGCGGTGAGGGCGGCGGGCGCGATCGGGCGCTCGATGAAGCCGCCGAGCGATCCCTTGCTCCGGTTGCGCGGCAGGTGCGCCTCGACCGAAGCGCTCAGCGCGGTCCCCGGCAGGCCCCGCCAGACCTGGAGCGCGAGGCTTCGCGGCAGCGCCGGTTTTCCGGTCGAGAGATCGCGGATGGCAAAGGTCGGCACCGGCTGGCCGGCGCCGAGGCCGAGGAGCGGCAGGCGGTCGTCGCCGTCGTTGCGGCGCACCTGAAGCTCGAGCGTGCGGTCCTGCCCCATCAGCGCCCGCGGTAGCGCGAAGAGGTTCCACCCGGCCTTGAGGTCGCGCCCGTCGACGGCCCAGAAATCGATGAGCCGGGCGTCCTCGAGGCTCGTGAGGCGCACCTCGAGGCGGGACGCCCCCGGATCGCCGAGCGGGGTGAAATGGAGGCCGACCGCGACCACCCCGCCGCTGCCCGTGGGCAGGACCTGCGTGAGGCCGGCCGGACATTCCGTCAGCACGTCGTGGGAGGAGTGCTCGGCAACGGGGCCGCTCTCGAAGGCGAGCGTGAAGGGCATCTTGCCGCGCCGCTGCAGGGCGCTCTCGGCGAGCGCGAAACGATAGCGCAGCTCCTGGTTGCCGGCCCGGAGGCGATCGGCGCGCCGCGCCGTTTCCGCCTGGCGTGCCGCGCCCTGCGCCGCGAGCCGGCCGAGCTCGCGCGTCACCTCCTCCAGCGCCCCCGCTTCGCTGCCTTGCCGCCAGTTGAGGACCGGCGGCAATGCCATGGCGCCCATCTCGCGCAGCCAGCGCAGGAACCGGGTGAGCCGGTCGCTGCCTTCCGAACCCGAAAGGATCGCAACCAGCATGGCCGGGGGCTGCCGCAGCGCGACCGGCTTGCCCCAGCCCAGCGCGCCGACGAGCGGCAGGCCGCGCTGGAAGTCTACCAGGGTCACCACGCCCTCCCCGGGCAGCGGCGCCGCATCGGCGTCGATGTCGATCGCAACCATCGTGGGCTGGCTCAGCGCCTGCATGGCGAGGGCCTCGACATTGGCGTATCGGGTGGCGGCCATCATGCTCCCTTCTGCGCCGCGGGCGCCTTGAGCCAATCGGAGTTCTGGAACACCCGCACGCGCCGGAAGAGGGTTGCGGCGCCCCGCACGTCGCCATCGTCCTCGCCGGCGAAAGCCGCGACGGCATTGCTGAGCCGGATCAGGGCCGGCGTGTGGGCAAAATCGTTCGGCGCCGAGAAGAAGGCCCGGTCGTCGAAAAAGAACCTGAAGTCGCCGGGGCTCCAGAGCAGCCCATAGCGGTGGAAATCGAGCGACAGTTTCTCCGGCGCATGCAGCGTCCGCGACAGGACGCGATGCGCGGGGCGCCAGAGCCGGGCGCTCGCCTGCACCGCGTTGGGATATTTCGCCTCCGCAACGTCGAGCTCGAAATGGTGCTCGTCCTGCGTCTTTGGATCGGAGACGAGCCAGAAGGCGTTGTCGACGCCCGCCTCGTCGGCGATGCGCATCTCGCACTCGAAGTAGCCGTAGCACTGCCGAAAATGGAGGGCTTCCACATAGCCGCCGGTGAACGGATGCTTGGCGTCGCCGCGGTCGGGGTTGTCGGCGAGCTGAAGCGCGAGGCCTTCCTTGCCGAGCACGTCGTTCTGCGGCAGGCGCATGGTCTTGGTCTCGTCGCCCGCATTGCTGACCCGGCGCCACTCCCGGTCGAACCGCGCCGCATCCCGAAAATCATCGCCAAAGGCGAGCGACCATTGGCCGGCAACGCCGCTGAGGGCCGCGGGAAGGCCGTCATCGGCGAAACCCGGGCTCCTGTGCGCCAGCATGTCGAAAACCGTCAGCATCGAGGAAACGAGGAGCAGCCGGCGCGACAGGCGGCCCGGATCCCTGCCCTGCCCGGACCCCGCCCGACCGGGCTCACCGGCTAGACCGCCACCTTGTTCGTCGGCCCGGAAGCCGGGGCCGTCGCCTTTTTCAGCGCCATCTCGAGGTCCCACGCCCGGTTGCGCAGCGTCTCGATTTCGCCGGTCATGAAGTCGATCTCGCTGCGGAACCATGCCGTGCTCTCCTCGACGTTGGCGTTCATATGGACGAGGTTCGGCGTGGAGCGCGCCGAAGCCGGCGGCTCGGCGACCGGGGCGGGGAGCACGTGGCTCAGGCCGTTTTCGGAAAGGAAGCGGTGATACTCGGCGTAGTTATGGCGATAGACCTCCTCGACGCGCGAAAAATCCGCCGCCCGGAACAGCCGGTCGAGATTGATCGGCTGGTAGTCCTCGACTTCGACCGCCGGGATCGCGAACAGCGAGGAGAGCTCGCGGATGCGCGAATCGTAGGTGAAGAAGATCGCCGGGATCCCCTGGTGCAGAGCGATGACATTGCCGTGGAGGCGAAACCCGACCATCACGTCGATCGAGGCCGCCGCATCCGCCGCCCACTCGTCGATGTCGAAGAACGCCGCCATGCGGTTGCTCAGCATGTCCTGCGCGTCGGCCCGGCCGAGCAGGTTGAACTTCTGCAGGATCGCCCGGATGTTCTCCTGCTTCTCCTTGCCGTGCGAAAAGATGGCGAGCGTTTCCTCGCGCTCGCCCTGCGAATAGAGCCGGCTCGACGGGCGCCGGGCGACCGCCTCGATCAGCGCCCGCTGCATGCGGTTGGTCTTGGTGGTGTTGCTGGCGTAGTCGGCCGAAAGGTATTTGTTGAGCGTGAGGCCGACGCGGGCGGTCTCGGGATCGATCGGACGGATGCTGATCGAGGGCTCGAGCGACCGGTAGAAGCTCGGGCAGCCGATGACGCGCACATTCTTGATGCCGATGTCGTTGAAGACCTCGGCGCTGTAGAAGCCGCGCACCCCGATCGAGGTCGACTTGTCGGCGATGATCTTCCAGGCCTCGACCGTCCCCTTGGGAATGTCCATCGTCTTGTACTTGGCCGCCTGGGCGCCGATGCCGACCCCCACGATCGTTCCCTTGAGCGACTTCAGCAGGGGCACGAGATGGCCGAGATCGAGGCTCTCGGTGAGGTAGTTCGAGCCACGGATGACCGTTGCGTCGTAGCTTTCGGGCTTGGGCCAGAGGCTCTCGTCCGGCGCCTGCGAGAACTGGAGGTTGCGGATGTGGTCGTATCTGAGCGCCTTGAGCATGGCGTCGTAGACGAGGACGTCGCCCGTGTTGATGCCGCCGTTGCGGAAGGCCTTGAGCGGGTCCTCGAAGCGCAGATAGGCGGATTTGTTGCCCGGCTTCACCGCGGCGCCGCCATTCAGGACAAAGAGCTTGCTCATCTGCGGTCTCCGCAATTTTGATCGTAAGGAGGGCGCCCGCTCCGGGCCGAAGCGCGCGCCGGGGAGGCCGCGGACGATTCCATGGCTCTGCTGCTGGCCCGGGTCATCGCGGCGCGGCCATCAGGGAGAGGTTGCGGAACCGCGCCCAGGCGAAATTATTGTTGCCGGGCTTGCTCATGCGGGTCGCGAGGTAGAGCACGGGATAGCGGGTGCCCGCCTCGGCGACGTTCGCCTCGATCGGGACGCGGCCCTCGAAGGAGGCCGGGTGCCAGCCGGAAAAGGCCTCCTCGGGCCGGGGCGCGCTCTCGCCAGAAAGCAGTTCCTTGGCCCTTGCGGCATCGGCCGCGAGCACCAGCGCGAACTCCACCGCCTTGGCCTTGTCGTTGCCGACTTCCGCTTCGCTCGCGACCGCGGCGACCCTGAGGCCGGGCGGCAGCGGCACGCTCGCAAGCGTCATGCCGCGCGCCGGCGGGTGGCAGGCGATGGCGATGCGATAGGCCATATGCGACACCGGGGCGAAATCGAATTTGACCTCGTCCGCATTGCTGTGTGCAGCCTTGCCGAGAAGCGCGGGCGCGAGGGGGATGAACGGCATGCCCTGTGGCCCCATCCGGCGCACATCCGCCGCGATGATGTTGGGCTGCGTGGCGTGGGCGGCGAAGGGCTCGCCGCACCACAAACGCATGGAGAGATTGTTGGGCCTGAGGGCCGCCCCGCTCGCGGCATTGCGGACCTGGAACATCCGGACCGGCTGAACCCGCCCGAGGTGCAGCGAAACGCCCGCATCGGCCTGCCCTTCGAAATCGAGCCGGAGCTCGAGGGTCCGCGGCCGCCCGACGAGCGGCCGGGTCAGCGCGAACATGGTCCAGCCCGCCGTGAGGCGCTCGATCGGCACCGTCCAGCGGTCGACCACCTGCTGTTCCTCGCGCGAGGTGAGGTGGACGTGGAGGCGCGAACCCGGCCGCTGCGCGATGTCGCAAAGGCTGAGTTCGATGGCGCTGAGCCCGACGCTCGAAACCGGCAGGATCTGCTCGAGGCCGGGGCTGCCCCAGCCGAGGGTCATCCGGGCTTCCGGCGACTGCCGCTCGTCCGCAAAGACGCTGTCGAGCGCATCGGCGCCCGCCGGCAACGCCCGCTCGAGGGCGAGGAACGCGTTCTGCAGCGTCTCGTTGGCCCGGCGCAGCGCCGTGAGCCGCCGCAGGGCCGCGGTGCGGCCACGCGCCGCCTCGACGATGCGCCCCCGCAATTCGGCCTGTTCGCGCTCGAGCGCCTCTAAGTCGCCGGCCGGTGATGGCGCCGCCTTGCTGCCGGCGGGTTTGCCATCGGGGCGGCGGGCGGGCAGCCCGCCGGCCGGGAGCGGCACCACCTCGGCCGCGGGCACCAGCCCCGTCCCCAGCAAACCCGGGGCGCCGGCCGTCCACTCGCGCACCGGCGGGGGACTTGAGGCGCTGCGTTCCTTCTGGCCGCGATCCGGGAGGGATCGTTGCGGCGCAACGTCGAGAGTCCCCATGCTCCGCTGCCCTGGCTACTGACCAAATCCTTAACGGCAGCTTGGGCGGGTGGGCTTTGCGACTTCTTACCCTCGGGCGCACAAGTCGAGGCAATTTGCGCCAACCAGCGGCACTGTGGCGCTCGGCGGCCCGCCGCGATTCGGCTATAGCTGTGCTTCGCAAAAAGCACGAGCGCGCAACCGCGCACCCCTTACGGCTGGAGCCCAATCCCTTGCAGCGTCGAGATTTCATTGCCTCTGCCGCCGCCACCCTGGCCGGCGGCGCCCTTGCCCTTCCCGCCCGGGCGGGAGTCCCCGCGCCCTACGACTGGAGCGCCATGCCGCCGACCGACTCGCGCCGGAAATTCATCGACTGGATGGCGGCCAATCGTGGCGAGGACCCGCGCTTTCTCGGCCCCCGCTTCGACCGCTACCAGTGGATGCTCGCGGTGCGCGACCTCTTCGGCGACGCCAACAAACGCGCCTTCCTGCTGACGCCGCGCGAAGAATTCTGCCAGCCCGCCAACCTGCCGCGGGCCTATGACATCGACTTCCTCGACATCGGCTATGGCGTCACCATCTCGGGCCCGGGCCTCGTCGGCCGCATGACCAGCACCCTCGACGTGCAGCGGGGCGACAGGGTGCTCGAGGTCGGCACGGGCTCCGGCTACCAGTCGGCGATCCTCTCCAACCTCACCGACAGGGTCTATTCGATCGAGATCATCGCTCCCCTCTACGACCGGACGCGCCGGAACTACGATCAGCTGATCGCCAAGGGCTATACCGAGTATTCGGCCATCTCCACCCGGCAGGCCGACGGCTACTATGGCTGGGAGGAGAACGGCCCCTTCGACAAGATCATCGTCACCTGCGGCATCGACCACATTCCGCCCGATCTGCTCAAGCAACTGGTACCGAACGGCGTCATGGTCATCCCGATCGGACCGCCCGGCGCGCAGCACGTGCTCAAGGTCGTCAAGCAGGTCGATGGCGACGGGAACGTGTCGGTGGTGCGGTCGGATATCTATAACGGCCGCATCATCCCGTTCGTCCCCTTCACCAGCCTCGTCAACGGCAAGGTCCGGGGCACGCACAACGCCTGAGGCGCCGCTCCCGAGAGGTCGGCAGCTATTCCGGGCGCCGAAACACCGTGAACGTCAGCGCCCGCCGCCGCTCGAAGCCGAGCTTGCGGTAGGCGGCGATGGCCGGCGCGTTGCCGGGATAGACGTGGAGGAACGGCGTTTCCCCCCGTTCGGCGATCCGGCTCACCACCGCCGAGAGCAGCGCCAGGGCATAGCCGCGCCCGCGGTAGTCGGGATGCGTGCACACGGCACTGACCTCGGTGAAGCCCTCGGGATGCATCCGCTCACCGGTCATGGCGGCGAGGCGGCCATCGACGCGGATGCCGAGATAGCATCCCATCTCGATGGTACGGGCCGCAAACGGGCCCGGTTTGGTGAGCTCGACGAGCGCCAGCATCTCGGGCACGTCGGCGGGCGAGAGGCGCACGATGCCCGGCGATCCGGCCACCAACTGGATCGGGCGGTCGGCGACCATCTGGTCGACCTCGGGCGCCATCACGACCTCAAAGCCGGCGGGGAGCGCCACGGAGCCCGCCGTCACGAGCGCGGCCCCGGTCCCCGGCGACACGACGTCCATCAGAGCCGCGAGGTCGCCGGCCATCGGGTCGGGCACGGCGCAGAACGGGGCGAATTCGGGCCGAAACCGGAGCGCGCGGCCGGTGCCGTCGGCCATCGCCCGCTGGGGACCGGCCAGCGCATTCCAGACGGGATTGTCGAGCGTGTGTGCCGCTGCCGGCTCCGCCATGAGTGCCACGTCCGCCTCCCTCGCTGCCTCGACCACCCCGGGGCCAGCCCGCGCTACGACTGGCCGTCGCCCGCCCGCGCCGCCCGGCTCAGCGCACCCAGGCTCTCGGAATCCACGCAGAAGATGTGCGCCGCCCCCTCGCCGCCCTTGAGGCCCGTCTCGACGAGGACCCGCGCGGCCTTGCACGTCGCCTCGTCGCTGAACCGCCCGAGCGTCGTCAGCGCGGCCTGGTCACCCGGCCCGGCCACCATGGCAAAGAGGAAGAAGACCGTCGCGGCGCCCATGCGCCCCTCCCCGTGAAATCCCCGTGGGGCAGAGTGACCGAGGCGAGACGGGCTGGCAATGGGCAAGAAGCGGTTCTTCGCCGACCCCACACCAGCCGAAGCCGCGCCCGCGCCTCACCTCTCCCTTTGGGGGACCAGCCGAAGCCGCGCCACATCTCACCTCTCCGAAGCCCCGCCATGACGGCGACGGTTGGGTCCGGACCTCGCCCTTCGACAGGCTCAGGGTGAGGTCCTTCTGGGGCGGGGTCCCCACCACCCTCATGGTGAGGTGCGAGCGCAGCGAGCCTCGAACCATCAGGGCCCCCAGCCGCAGCGTAGCCGGGGTGGGGGTGGATGGAAAC
>DASZTU010000316.1:0-1549 GCA_035547975.1 Devosiaceae bacterium
AGCTCGGCCTTGAGATTGACCCGATAGTCGTTGTCGGCCCGGAGGCGGTCCTTCACCTCCTGGCGCTTCTGGCTCATCATGATGATCGGCGCCTGGATCGCGGCGAGGCAGGACAGGCAAAGGTTGAGCAGGATGAAGGGATAGGGATCGTAGGCGTGCCTGCCCGCGATCACGTTGATCGCCATCCAGCCGAAGAGCACGACGCCAAAACTGGTGAGGAACGCCCAGCTGCCGCCGAACGTCGCCAGCTGGTCCGAGAGCTTGTCGCCAAAAGTGCGCTTCTCCTCGAACTCCTCCTCGGTGTTCTCGGCGATCGTGTCCTGCTTGGCGATGGATTCTGCGACCTGCCGGTCGAGCTCGGAAAATTCGCCGTGCTCTTCCTGGAGCAGCTGCTCGGTATAGCGCATGCGGTAGCGCGCGAGCTCGCGGATGGAGATCATCGCGTTGGGCGGCAGGTCGGGAAAGTCGCGCCGGATGAACTCGGCGAGGGTCGGCCTCAAGGTCTCGAGCTTGACGAGGTCGCGCTTCCGATAGCGCTTGCCGGAAATGGCCGAGGCGACGCGCTTCGATGGCGGCCGGGTAATTTCCTCGGGCGTGCCGGCGGCACTCGGCGCGGTTTCCCCCGAATCGATGACCGGCACGCCGGGGCCGACCATGCCTTCGTCGACGGCGGCCGCCTCGGGATCGGCAAAATCGGTTTGGGGGTCGGTCATCGGGCCTCCGCGGGACTCGAAGGTTTGTCGAGGCGAGAAGCTTAGCACAACAGCGCCGGGCCGCCGTCAAGGATTCCCGGCCCGCGCCCAGGATTCCGCGGGGCCATGTCCGCGGGCCACGCGCTTCAGCGGGAGGGCCGCCCGGCCCACCGCCCCACGACGCGGCAGCGATAGATCGAGGTCGTGCCGGTCATCAGCAGCCAACCCCCGTCCGCGCCGCCGAAGGTGAGGTTGCTCACCCGCTCGGGGAGCCGCAGCCGGGCGATCAGCGCGCCATCCGGCGCGTGGATATGAACGCCGTCCTCGGCGCCCATCCAGAGCCGCCCTTCCGTGTCGAGACGAAAACCGTCGAACTTTTCCGCGGCATTGGTCGCGATGACCTCGCCGCCCGCGAGGCGATCCTCCTCGCTGAGCCGGAAGCGCCGCACGTGGTTGGGTCCGCCCTTGACGTGCGTGCTGCCCGTATCGACGACATAGAGCAGGCTTTCGTCGGGCGAGAAGGCGAGCCCGTTGGGCATCACCATGTCGTCAGTCATCTGCCGCACCGCTCCGGTTGCCGGATCGATGCGGTAGACGTGGCAGCCATCGAGCTCGCGTTTCCCCTCGTAGAGCGGCGAGCGGCCATAGTCGGGATCGGTGAACCAGACCGACCCGTCCGACTTTACCACGATGTCGTTGGGGGCATTGAAGCGCTTCCCCCGGTAACGGTCGGCGAGGACGGTGATCCGCCCATCCGGCTCGGTGCGGGTGATCCGGCGCGTGTACTGCTCGCAGGTGACGAGCCGCCCCTCGCGGTCGACCGTGTTGCCGTTGGCCCCGTTCGCCGGCGCGCGGAA
>DASZTU010000317.1:0-4677 GCA_035547975.1 Devosiaceae bacterium
GCAATGCGAAAACGGGCTTCCGACTTTCCCTCCCCCACCTTGATGCCGGCGCCGCCCAACGCCTGGGCCGCGGCAAACCCGTCCTCGTCGGTCACGTCGTCGCCGACGCAGATCGGCGTCCGCCCCGCGAAGGGCGCTTCGGCCATGAAGGCGCGCAAGGCTTCGCCCTTGCTCGCCCCCCTGGCCCGGGCTTCGATGACCATCTTGCCATAGATCACCGAGAGCGCCGGAAAATCGGCCGCGGCGGCGAGGACCGCCGCGATGCACTCGTCCGCCCGCTCGGGGGCGAGGCGGTAGTGCACGGCGACGGCGCTCGGCTTCTGTTCAACAATGATGCGCGGGTCATCGGCGAATTGGGCGCCAAGCACCTCGCAGAGCTTCTCTGCCGCCGCCTCGGCCTCAGGGTTCGCAACGAGCACCCGGCCATCGCCGCGCCGCCGCAGGTTGCCGTGGTCGCCCGCCACGGGGAGGCAGAGCGGCGCAAGAAGGGCATCGAGCGCGCCGATATCGCGCCCGGAGAGAATGGCCAGCGCGCCGTCGAGCGCGCTGCTCAGGGACTGCAGCCGGGCGATCATGGCGGGGGCGACGACGACCGAGTCGGGGGTCGGGGCCAACTCGGCGATCACCCCGTCAAAATCAAGGAAGAGGGCGATCTCCCCCGCTTGCTGCAACAGATCGAGGAGGGAGGTCGCCTCGGGGCAGGCTTGGACAGAATTCGACATTAACTCGCGAACGCGTCAGGCGCGCGTTTGGTTCAGATTTTTCTGCGGTGCGGCGCAGGCGACCGGCGCAGACAATGCTCAGGCGCCATAGGGTATCCAGACGTTCTTCACCTGTGTCGCGCGGCGGAGCAGGTAGTCGCCGCCGAATCGTTCGGGGTCGGCGAGATCATAAGCCAGCCCCCGGGTGGTCCAGGTCTGCTTGAGGTTGCCGATCGAGGCCTTCTCCACCATGGCAGAAGCCTCGGCCGAGCCGCAGAACCAGAGCGCGTCGACGCCGTCGTGCTCGGCCAGCACCCGGGCGAGCGCCACCGCGTCCCCGGTCACCACATTGACGACGCCGGACGGGACGTCGGACGTCTCCAGCACCTGATAGAAATCCGTGACGGAGAGCGGGTGCGCTTCCGAGGGGACCAGCACCACGGGATTGCCCATCGCCATTGCCGGCGCCAGCAGGGCAACAGAGCCGAGCAGCGGCAGCCCGCTCGGGGCGACGATGCCCAAAACGCCGATCGGCTCGACCATCGCGGCGGCGATGGCGCGAGCCGGCGGGTTGTGGACGGCGCCGTCATATTTGTCGGCCCAGCCTGCGAAGGCGAAGAGGCGCTCGATCGCGGCTTCGACCTCGGCCTCGGCGGCCGCCGCCGGGGCCCCGGTTTCGGCCCGGATGCGGGCAGCGAACTCCTTGCGGCGGTAGTCGAGGTTTTCGGCGAGGAAATAGAGGATCTGGGCGCGGTTGTGGGCCGCGGTCGTGCCCCAGCCGAGCGCGGCGCGGGCCGCCTCGACGGCGTTGCGGATATCCTTGCGGTTGCCCTCACCCACCTCGCCGATCGGCTGGCCGGCGGCCCCCAGCACGACGCGCGAATACCCGCTGTCGGGGCGCGCCTGCTTGCCGCCGATGTACATCTTCGCCGTCTGGTCGATGGCGCCGTCGGCGTCGAGGGGATTGCGCGCGCGTGATGCGTCCTTCGAGGGTCGCTTCGCTCCCGCCTCAGGACGAGGTTGGGGTTGTGGCTTCAGCGACTTTTCCCAGGCCGGCTTGAGGTAGACGGCCATGCCCTCGCGGCCGCCTTCCCGGCCGAAGCCCGATTCCTTGTAGCCGCCGAAACCGACCGCCGCATCGAACTGATTGGTGCCGTTGACCCAGACGACGCCGGCCTTGAGGCGCGGCGCGATATCGAGCGCGAGGTTGAGGTTTTCGGTCCAGACGGTCGCGGCGAGCCCGTATCGCGTGTTGTTGGCGAGCGCCACGGCCTCATCCGGCGTGCGGAAGCTCATCTCGACGAGCACGGGGCCGAAAATTTCCTCGGTCGCGACAGTATTGGCCGGCGAGACATCGGTGATCAGCGCGGGCCTCAGGAAGCAGCCGCCCTTGGGGAGGTCGATGTCGGGCTCATAGAGCTGGCCACCCTCCGCCACGCCCTTCTTGACCAGGTCCTGGACGCGCGCCACCTGCACCGGCGCGACGAGCGCGCCGATGTCCACCGCCTTGTCGAGCGGATCGCCGACGCGCAGCGTCGCCATGCGCTTCTTCAGCTTGGCGAGGAAGCGCGGCTCGATCGACTCCTGGACGAGGAGGCGCGAGCCGGCACAGCAGACCTGCCCCTGGTTGAACCAGATGGCATCGACCAGGCCCTCGATGGCGGAGTCGAGATCGGCGTCGTCGAAGACGATGTAGGGCGATTTTCCGCCGAGCTCGAGGCTGAGGCCCTTGCCCGTGCCGGCAGTCGCGGCGCGGATCAGTTTTCCGACTTCGGTCGAGCCGGTAAAGGCGATCTTGTCGATGTCGGGATGGTCGACGATCGCCCGCCCGGTCTCGCCCTCGCCGGTCAGGATGTTGACGACGCCCCTCGGCAGCCCGATGCGGTCGCACACCTCGGCGAAGAGCAGCGCCGTGAGCGCGGTGAATTCGGCCGGCTTCAGCACCACCGTGTTACCGGCGGCAAGCGCCGGCGCGATCTTCCAGGCCAGCATCAGCAGCGGAAAATTCCACGGGATGATCTGGCCGCAGACGCCATAGGGCACAAGGCCGGGGAATTCGCGGTCGCGCAGCGTCGCCCAGCCGGCGTGGTGATAGAAATGGCGCGCGACGAGCGGAATGTCGACGTCGCGGCTCTCGCGGATCGGCTTGCCGTTGTCGAGACTTTCGAGCACGGCGAAGAGGCGGGAATGCTTCTGCACCTCGCGGGCAATGGCGTAAAGGTATTTGGCCCGCTCGTGGCCCGAGAGCGCCGACCAGCCCTTGAACGCGGCGCGGGCGGCCTTCACGGCCTTGTCGACGTCGGCCGGCGTGCCGCGGGTGATCTCGGCGAGCGTCTTGCCGTTGGCGGGGTTGCTCGAGGCGAAGAGCTCGCCGGGCGCCGTCCACCTGCCGTCGATGTAGTGGCCGAAGCGGTTGCCGTGCGCGGCGAGCCAGTCGAGCGCCGGCTGCGGGCTCTCGGGCGCGGGGCCATATTCGAGGGTTTCGAAGATTTCAGCGATTTTGTTCATTCGGTGCCCTGCCTTTTGGCCATCCTTCGAGGTTCGCTTCGCTCACACCTCAGGATGAAAGCTGGAGCTGACTCTGAACGGGGTGGTTACTGTGAACGCAGACGTCCGGAGCCATGCTGCGACTATCGGTGTTTCGGCCGTCGATTGTATCCGATTTCGGGATCATTCGCCCGGAGCTCAAGGATGAACCGCTTCTCCACAGCATTTGTTTCGCGCCGGTCTGCCGTCGGGGAAAACCACAGAATATCACGCGTTATTGTGAAGGATTGGCGGGCACCGTCGGGAAAGTCAGCAGCGATCAAGTGGCGTTGTGGACTGCCAAAATAGCGAACATCGTCAGTCTCGTCCTTGCCAACATAGATTTTACCATTCGGATAGGTGATTCTGTAGACGGACGGCATCATCTCACACCATCGGCTGACGGTAGTCGGCCGCATAGTGGCCCGTGAGGTTGTGCTCGAGCTGGCGCTCGATGTCGGTCAGCAGCGAACTCGCGCCAAAGCGGAAGAGGTGCGGGGTGAGCCAGTGCGTCCCCAGCTCCTCCTTCATCAGCGCCATGTAGTCGAGCGCCGTCTTGGCGGAGGAAATCCCCCCGGCGGGCTTATAGCCGATCTCGACGCCGGTCTCCTCGGCGAACCAGCGGATCGTGCGGATCATCGCCAGCGACACGGGAAGCGTGGCGTTGACCTTTTCCTTGCCGGTCGAGGTCTTGATGAAATCGGCGCCCGCCAGCATGCAGACGAGCGACGCCTTGCCGACCTGGTTGAGGGTCGCAAGATCGCCGGTGCCCAAAATGGTCTTGAGGTGCGCGTCGCCGCAGGCGCGGCGCATCGCCTTGACCTCATCGTAAAGGCCCTGCCAGTCGCCGGTCAGCACCTGGTGGCGGTTGATGACGATGTCGATCTCCCTGGCGCCCGCCGCGACCGAGAGCTCGATTTCCCTCAGCCGGGTTTCGAGCGGCGCGAGGCCGTGCGGAAAGGCGGTCGAGACCGCCGCGACCGGGATGTCGGTCCCCTTGAGCGCCGCGACCGCCGTCGCAACGAAGGCGTGATAGACGCAGACCGCGGCGGGCTGGATCTTGAGGCCCGCGGCGCCCAGCCCTTCGAGAATGTCGGCGCGGACGGGATGGCGCGCCTTGGCGCAGAGGCGCTCGACGCGCCCAGCCGTGTCGTCGGAATTGAGGGTCGTGAGGTCGATCAGCGTGATGGCCCGGAGCAGCCAGGCCGCCTGCCAGTCCTTCTTGACCGTCCGCCGCGCCCCGATCGTGCCGGCGCGGCGCTCCAGCGCCGAACGGTTCATGCGCACGCGCTCGAGCCAGTCGAGATCGAGCGGAAAGCCGGGATTGCGGGCCGGGGCCGCGACCGGCGTCGGATGGTCGACCACACGCAAATTCATCAAGACCTCCTCGGCGCCATTTCCGTCAGTTTACCGCGCATTTTCATCGCAAGGCAAAGGCCCCCCTCACCCG
>DASZTU010000318.1:0-2749 GCA_035547975.1 Devosiaceae bacterium
GGCGTGCCCTCGGCCACCACGTGCCCGCCATGGACGCCGGCGCCCGGCCCGATGTCGACGACATGGTCGGCCGCGAGGATTGCATCCTCGTCGTGCTCGACGACAATGACGGTGTTGCCGAGGTCGCGCAGGCGCTTGAGCGTTTCAATGAGGCGCGCATTGTCCCGCTGGTGCAGCCCGATGGAGGGCTCGTCGAGCACGTAGAGCACGCCGGTCAGGCCCGAGCCGATCTGGCTCGCCAGCCGGATGCGCTGGCTCTCGCCGCCGGAGAGCGACCCCGAATTGCGGCTGAGCGTCAGATAGTCGAGCCCCACGTCGTTGAGGAAGGCCAGGCGCTCGCGAATCTCCTTGAGGATCCGCTCGCCGATCTGCAGCTGCGTCGGGGTGAGGTGCGCGGGAAGCCCGGCGAACCATTCGGCCGCGGCGCGGATCGATTTGTCGGCGACCTCCCCGATGTGGAGGCCGGCGATCTTCACCACCAGCGCTTCCGGCTTGAGGCGATAGCCATGGCAGGCGACGCACGGCGCCGAGGACATGTACTTCTCGATCTCCTCGCGCATGCCGGCGCTTTCGGTCTCCCGGTAGCGCCGCTCGAGGTTGCCGATGACGCCCTCAAAGGGCTTCGTCGTCTTGTAGGTCCGCAGGCCGTCGTCGTAGACGAAGTTGATCGGCGTCTTGCCCGTGCCGTTGAGGATCGCGTCCTGCACCTCGGCCGGCAGATCCTCCCACGCCGAGCCGGTCGAGGCACCAAAATGCTTGGCGACGGCGTTGAGGGTCTGCAGGTAGTAGGGCGCCGAGGTCTTGGACCACGGGGCGATCGCGCCGTCGCGAAGCGATAGCGTCACGTCAGGGACGACGAGGTTCGGGTCGATCTTGGCTTCGGACCCGAGGCCGCCGCAGACCGGGCAGGCCCCGTAGGGATTGTTGAAGGAGAAGAGCCGCGGCTCGATCTCGGGAATTGTGAAGCCCGAAACCGGGTCGGCGAACTTTTCCGAAAAGACCAGCCGCCGGGGCTTGCCGTCTGCATCGACCTCGTCCGCCAGCTCGGCGAAGGCGATGCCGTCCGCCAGCTTCAGCGCGGTTTCAAAGCTTTCGGCGAGCCGCGTGCCCAGGTCCGGCGCCACCACGAGGCGGTCCACCACCACCTCGATGTCGTGCTTGAGCTTCTTGTCGAGCGCCGGGGCGTCCTCGATGTCGTGGAACTCGCCGTCGATCTTGACGCGCTGGAATCCCTTGCGCATCAGGTCGTTGAGTTCCTTCTTGTATTCGCCCTTGCGGCCACGGGCGATGGGCGCGAGGAGGTAGAGCCGGGTGCCCTCGGGCAGGGCCAGCACCTTGTCGACCATCTGCGACACCGTCTGGCTCTCGATCGGCAGGCCGGTGACGGGTGAATAGGGCACGCCCACCCGGGCGAAGAGGAGGCGAAGGTAGTCGTAGATCTCCGTGACGGTGCCCACGGTGGAGCGCGGGTTCCGCGAGGTCGTCTTCTGCTCGATTGAAATAGCCGGCGAGAGCCCGTCGATCTGTTCGACATCCGGCTTCTGCATCATCTCAAGGAACTGGCGGGCGTAGGCCGAGAGGCTCTCGACATAGCGCCGCTGCCCCTCGGCATAGATCGTGTCGAACGCCAGCGACGACTTGCCCGACCCGGAAAGGCCGGTCATGACGATCAGCTTGTCGCGCGGCAGCCGCAGATCGATGTTCTTGAGGTTGTGCTCCTTGGCACCCCGGATGACGATCTCACGGTTGGCGCTCGAGGCTTCGGGCATTTGCGGTCCATGCAACAGGGGGCGCGCCGCAGTTGCGGCCGCACGACGAAATCCGTAGTCGGGAAGGGCGATCAGACGCCACGTGCATAGTTAGGCAGAACCCCGCCCTGCCGCAAGCGGCCCGCGGCGCACCTCCAGGCAACAACAGGCCAACCCGTCATGCTGACGAGAACATAAAAGGAACAGAGGCGCGGGTCAAGGGCCGGACGTGAAGCATCCCCAGCGAGCGCGTTCGCCGGTCTCGGGGGAGTCGTTCGGCTTGACGGTACATCGCTGTGAACATATAGTGAACGAAAAGGGCAGGCTGTGGAACACGGCGTGCTCGCGCGGACACGGCGGGCCGATGGCTGTAGAGTTCGGCCCGCGCGTCGGTGTGCGAGTGGAAAAGAGGTGAAGCGATGGCAGGCAGTGTCAACAAGGTCATTCTGATCGGCAATCTGGGCGCCGATCCGGAGGTCCGCACCCTGCCGAGCGGCGGCAAGGTGGTGAACCTGCGCGTTGCGACCACCGACACCTGGCGCGACAAGAACAGCGGCGAGCGCCGGGAGAAAACCGAGTGGCACCGGGTGGTGATCTTCAACGAGGGCCTGGCGCGGGTCGCGGAGCAATATCTGCGCAAGGGCAGCAAGGTCTATATCGAAGGTTCGCTGCAGACCCGGAAATGGGAGAAGGAGGGGGTTGATCAGTACACGACGGAAGTCGTGCTGCAGAACTTCAACGCCCAGTTGACCATGCTCGATGGCCGGGGCGAGGGCGAGGGCGCGGGGGGCGGATTTTCCGGTTCGCGGCCTGCCGAGTCTCGTCCATCCGAAGGCCGGCGACCGGCGGCTCCGGCCTTCCAGTCCGGCGGCATGGATGACGACATTCCGTTCTGAGCGCCGGCCGCTGTGAGCGGCGCGTGAGAACGGATGCGCTCTCCTCGGGCAGCGGGAGGTCGGGTTCGCTGCTGCCGATCGGGAGCGCTCGTGGAGACCTCACCC
>DASZTU010000319.1:0-4774 GCA_035547975.1 Devosiaceae bacterium
ACCGTCAGGTCGGGGATGAGCGACAGCTCCTGGAAGATGCAGACGATCCCCGCCGCGTTTGCTGCCGCCGGATCGGCGAAGCTTACCTCGCGGCCATCGAGCAGCATGCGCCCGGCATCCGGCTTGACGACGCCCGCCATCACCTTGATCAGCGTCGACTTGCCGGCGCCGTTCTCGCCGAGGATGGCGTGGACCTTTCCTGCCTCGACGGTGAGCTCGGCGTTGTCGAGCGCCCGCACGCCGCCGTAGCGCTTGGAGATGCCTTCCATGCGGAGCAGCGGTTCGGAATTCGGCATTCTTCCCCCGTTTGAGCGTGGCACCGCGGAGAACTGGCCCCGCGGTGCCGACACGAAAAGGATTACTGCGAGTTTTCCTTGCTCTGCCCCATGATTTCCTGGGCGGTGAAATTGATGCCGCAGGTGGGGAAGGCATTGCCGACGAAGAAGTTGTCGGACTGGTCGGAATAGTAGTTCTCGCCGTCCTTGAAGTCGGGATCGGAAACGACCGCCAGCGGCAGCTTGATCGACTGCGGCACCACATTGCCCTGGAGCGCATCGATGGCCGTCTTCATGGCCACTGCCACCTGGGCCGGACCGGTGCCGGCGGAGGTGCACTTGAGGCCGTCCTTGGCGTGGGCGCCGCAAGCCTTGCGGAAGCCGTTCTCGGTTTCGCCAGCGAACGGCACCCACGGGTGGTTGGCGTCCATCATCGCCTGCACGACGCCCGTGTCGCCGCCCTGGGCGGTGATGCCGTCGAAATGGCCCTGGACCGCGATCGCATCCGCCGTCGCCTTCTGGGCCGTGCCGTCATCCCACTTGCCGACCACTTCGACGACGTTCCAGTTCTTGCCGGAGCCGTCGAGCACCTTGTGGATGCCGTTGTGGCGGTCGGTATCGACCGACGTGCCGGCGACGCCGCGCACCTCGAGCACCTTGCCGCCATCGGGGATGTGGTCGACCAGCCACTTGCCCCAGAGTTCCCCCAGCCCCTCCTGGTCCACGTTGACGTTGATGTCGTCGGCGGTGTTGAGGATGTTGTCGAACGCCACGAGCACGACGCCGGCATCCTTGGCGCGCTTGATCACCTGCGCGAAGGCTTCCGGGTTCTGGGCGTCGACGACGATCGCGTCGTAGCCCGAATCGATGAAGTTGTTGATGGCCGAGATTTGCGCCGCCACATCTTCCCCGGTCGAGACGACCTTGAATTCCTTGATGTTCTTGGCGACGTCCGGCTGTGCCGCGTAGGCCTTGGCCGTCTGGATCATCTGGATGCGCCAGGTGTTGGCAATGTAGCCATTGGCGAGCGCGATGCGGTATGGCCCGGGTTTGGCGGGATACTGCACGAACTTGGTGTCATCGGCCCACGGCACGTAGCATTTGGGGTCCGCTGACGGTCCCTGGACGACGGAAGGCCCGGCGGCCATGGACGGGGCCACTGCCAGCGCCATGAGGACGCCGGTCGCAACGCCCAGGCTGAGCTTCAAAGGCATACTCGATTTCACGATACTTCCTCCCATGGAAACATACCGGTCACTCGGCTGGGGAAGTTTTGAGCCAAAGCTTCGCCGCGGATGGCCGCGGGTCTTCCGCGCGGCAGTCCGGGGCCGATATCTTTGACATTGTCCTCCCAATACGACGCTAGGGAGGAATGAAAGCGCTGTCAATCGACAGCAACAGCGCACTCACTTACTGTGAAAGCGTCGCCATCGTGAGTAGAGGTCGCCAACCTCACCTGACTGGGCTGGGGATGGGCCAAAACGGGGGTCGTTGTGAGCGTCAAGCGTCGCGCCACACTCAATGACGTTGCCGAGCACGCCGGGGTGAGCCCGGTAACCGTCTCACGGGTGATTCGCCGCCCGCACATGGTTTCCCCGGAGCTGAAGACCCGGGTCGAAGCCGCGATCGCCACCCTCAACTACATCCCCAACCATCTCGCGAGCGCACTGGCATCCACCCGCACGCATATCGTCGGCGTCATCGTCCCCTCGCTGACCAACGGCGTCTTCGACGATTACCTCGATGCAATCCAGGACGTGCTGCATCCGGCCGGCATCCAGACCCTGGTGCTCAACGTCCGGTATTCGGAGGCCGAGGAAGAACAGGCCATCGCCACGCTCCTCGGCTACCACCCCGAGGCGATGATCCTCGCCGGCGTCGATCAGACCTTGCGGTCGCGCGCCATGCTGCGCAGCGCCGGGCTCCCCGTGGTCCAGACCATGGACGTGACCGACGACCCGATCGACCTCAACATCGGCCTCGACCACAGCGAGGCCGGCTACGCCGCCGTCCGCTACCTGCACCGGCTCGGCCACTCGCGCATCGCCCATCTCACGGCGCGCGGCGACCCCCGCGCCCGCCGCCGCCATGCCGGCTACGCCCGGGCAATGGCCGACCTCGGTCTATCGACGGAAGGACTCGTCGCCGCAACGCCGGCGATTTCGGACATCGAGGGCGGCGGCGCGCTCTTCCGGCAGGTGCTCGAGCGCGTTCCGGCCGTATCGGCGGTCTTCACCTGCAACGACGACCTGGCGCTGGGGGCGATCTTCGAGTGCCAGCGGCAGGGCATTCGCGTGCCCCAGGACGTGGCCGTGATGGGATTCAACGACCTCGATTTCTGTGTGGCGTCGGTGCCGACGCTCAGCTCGGTCTCGACCGAGCGGCGCACCATGGGCACCTGGGCGGCCGCCTCGGTGCTCGAAATCATTCGCGGCTCCGGCCGGCGCCCCACCCCTGCCCGGGTGAACGTCGGCTTTTCGATCCTGGCGCGGGCCAGTACCGGTGGGATGCGCGCCGAGCCGGAGCCCTCGCAGGCGCAAGAGGCTTAGCTTATCGAGAGGCCCGGTCGCCGCCCCGGGGCTGCTCAGCCGTTGCCGGCGAGCAATTGCTCGATCGGCTGCAGCACCGCGCGATCGGCGATCGACATGCCGAACCCGGGACGCCCCGAGAGCGCGAGCCGGCCATCCGCAGGCATCTCCTCGCCCACGAAGAGGTCCCCGAACACCGGCCGGATGGAGCGGCCGTCGGGGCTCGCGGCGACGTACTCGCAGAGCGGCGAGGCCGTCTGGCTGGCGATGAAGTGATAGGAATAGGGCCCGCTGCCATGCGGCACGACGGGGATGTCGTAGGCCGAGGCATGGGCGGCGATGCGCAGCAGTTCCGTGAGCCCGCCCACCCACATCACATCGGGCTGGAGGACGTCGATCAGCCGCTCCTCGATCAGCCGCCTGAAGCCGTAGCGCGAATATTCGTGCTCGCCGGTTGTCCATTTGAGCGTCGGGTGGGCCTGCTTGATGAGCCTATAGCCCTCGACATCGTCGGGCGACAGCACCTCCTCCCACCAGTAGATGTCGAGGTCCCGGCAAGCCTCGGCGAGGCGGATGGCGTAGGGCACGTCGAGCGACATGTAGCAGTCGACCATCAGCGGAAACCCCGGCCCGACGCTCTGGCGATGCTGCTCCAGAAAGGCGACATTGGCCCTGAGCCCCTCCTCGCCCTCGAAATGGCTGTGCGGCAGCGGCACCTTGGCGCCCCAGAAGCCGAGCGCCTTGACGGCATCCGGCGCCGGGCCGGTGCAGTAGAACCTGACCTCCGGACGGCTCAGCCCGCCGATGAGGTTATAGACCGGCTCCTGCCGCAGCCGGCCGAGCAGATCCCAGAGCGCGAGGTCCACGGCGCTGATCGCCATCAGCGGCAACCCCTTGCGCCCATAGGGGAGCGAAGCCCGGTAGAGCTCGTCCCAGATCTTGTTGATGTTGCGGGCATCGTCGCCGACGATGAAGCGGCGGAAATGGTTGGCGACAAGCCAGGCCGCCGGCACGCCGCCGCTGCCCGCCGCGACCCCGACCGTGCCGTCCGCGGTTTCGATCTCCACCACGAGCGAGCCCAGCACGTCGATACCCCAGCTGGTGCGGCGATCGCGATAGGCGGGGTGGCCCGACATCGGGTTGGCGATAAGGCTGTCGATCAGCCAGTGCCCCTGCCGCTGCTGGAAATAGTCCCCTCCGCCGCCCTTGCGGACCACATAAGCGCGGATATCGGCGATTGCGTAGCGGTCGGCCATCGGGTGTCTCCGGTAGAAAGTCTGGCGAACCGGGCTAGGCGCGCCGGCTGCGGCGCGCCGGGGGTGACATGACCGCGAAGGTCGTCTCGCGGATATGGGCGACGTGGTCTGCCATGGCCCGCGCCGCGGCCTCCGGATCGTGACGGGAAATGGCCTCGGCGATCGCCTCGTGATCGGCGGCCGAGGTGGCGAGCACGCCCGGCTGCATCGATGCCTTCCGGCGCTGCTCGATGGCGAGGCTGTAAAGGGACCGCGACACCACCGCGAGGAAGTCGTTGCCGGCCGCCGCCGCGATCAGCTCGTGGAACTCGGCATCCATGACGCGAAAGCCGATCGGGTCATCGACCAGCTTGTAACCCGCGACGACCATTTCGCGCAGCCGGCCGACCTGCGCTTCGCTGGCGTTGCGCGCCGCATCCGCCGCCACCCCGGCGTCGATCACGTCGCGCGCCCGGAACAGGCTCTCGAGCGAATAGGCTTTCAGCGACAGCGCATAGGAAATGGGCGCCATCAGCCGGTCCGGCGTCAGGTCGGTGACGTAGCAGCCCCCGCCCTGACGGCTCTCCACCAGCCCCATCATCGCCATGCCGCGCAGCGCCTCGCGGATCACCGGGCGCGACACCTGGAGCGCCCTCGAGAGCTCGTTTTCGCTCGGCAGCTTGTCGCCCGGCGCGAGATTGCCCGAGGCGATCAGCGCCATGAGCCGCTCGGCCAC
>DASZTU010000320.1:0-2636 GCA_035547975.1 Devosiaceae bacterium
AGGGGGCGGCCTAAGGTGCTCGGACCTCGCCCTTCGACAAGCTCAGGGTGAGGCCCTTCTGGGGGGACTCCGTGGGGAGCCTTCCCAAGACCATCGTCGTGAACCTGAGGCCCTTCCGCAGGTGAGGCCCCTACCCAACCCCTCATGGTGAGGTGCGAGCGCAGCGAGCCTCGAACCATAAGGGCCAAGACCTCAGCGCCGGCCGTCTCCCTCCCCCTTGCGGGGAGGGGTCAGGGGTGGGGGTATGCCGGATGCTCCGGCTCCCGACGAATGGGGGCGGCGGGTTTTCCCGGCCAAGATGGATTCCCGCTGGCGCGGGAATGACACCGAGAGTGCGGCTCGAAGTCCTGCCCACCTCCCTCATGGTGAGGTGCGAGCGCAGTGAGCCTCGAACCATGAGGGCCAAAACCCCAGCGGTGGCCCTCTCCCTCCCCCTTGCGGGGAGGGGTCAGGGGTGGGGGTGGCCCAAGGCTCGGGCCCGGGCGGATGCGCGATCGAGGACGGTTTCCCCGGCCAAGATGGATTCCCGCTTTTGCGGGAATGACACCGGGTTGGGGAGTGCAGGGGGGCTCAGGGTGAGGTCCCGCGGGGTGCCGCCGCTCCCCAATCCCCGGCCGCGCCCCCATCCCCACCGCTCCCTCATCCCCGCCATCCAGCCCCCGCTCGACCTAGGCAAGCGGCGGGCGCGATGCTAAGGACACTCGCCAACCCGCTCGACGGCCCCGAGTCGCGCCCGAGCGGGCTTCCGTTGTTTCCGTAACCGAACGGGAAGGGCCTGGCCTTGGCGAAGATCATCACCTCCATCACCGGCGACGCCGCGCTCACTTTCGACGACGTGCTGCTGCAGCCGGCGCGCTCGGATGTGCTGCCGACCGAGGTCGATATCTCGAGCCGCGTCACGCGGGACATTTCGCTCAACATCCCGATCCTCTCCTCGGCCATGGATACGGTGACCGAGGCAAAAATGGCGATCGCCATGGCGCAGGCGGGCGGGCTCGGGGTGATCCACCGCAACCTGACGCCCGAGGAGCAGGCCGAGCAGGTGCGGCAGGTCAAATCCTTCGAGAGCGGCATGGTGGTGAACCCGATCACCATCGGCCCCGATGCGACCCTGGCCGATGCGCTGAAGCTGATGCGCGCCAACCGGATTTCCGGCATTCCCGTGGTTTCGAATGGCGGTGTGGGCGGCCGGACCGTCGGTAAGCTCGTCGGCATCCTCACCAACCGCGACGTCCGTTTCGCGAGCGACGAGCGGCAGAAGATCGCCGAGCTGATGACCCGGGAAAACCTCGTGACCGTGCGCGACGGGGTCTCCAAGGACGACGCCAAGCGCCTCCTCCATCAGCACCGGATCGAAAAGCTGCTGGTCGTCGACTACGCGGGCCAGTGCATCGGCCTCATCACCGTAAAAGACATCGAAAAGGCCCAGCTCAACCCCAACGCCATCAAGGACGCCGCGGGTCGCTTGCGTGTCGCCGCCGCTTCGACCGTGGGCGACAAGGGCTTTGAACGCTCGCTGGCGCTCATCGACGCCGGGGTCGACCTCCTCGTGATCGACACCGCCCACGGGCACTCGGTGCGGGTGAGCGAGGCCGTCGAGCGCGTCAAACGCGAGAGCAATTCGACGCGCATCGTCGCCGGCAATGTCGCGACGGCCGAAGCCACCCGCGCCCTCATCGACGCCGGGGCGGACTCGATCAAGGTGGGCATCGGGCCGGGCTCGATCTGCACCACCCGGATGGTCGCGGGCGTCGGCGTCCCGCAGCTCGCGGCGGTCATGGCCTGCGCCGAGGAGGCCGACCGGCAGGGCATCCCCGTGATCGCCGACGGGGGCATCAAGTTTTCGGGCGACCTCGCCAAGGCGCTGGCGGGTGGCGCATCCTGCGCCATGATCGGCTCGCTCCTCGCCGGCACCGATGAAAGCCCGGGCGAGGTCTATCTCTACCAGGGGCGGAGCTACAAATCCTACCGCGGCATGGGGTCGGTGGGCGCGATGGCGCGCGGCTCGGCCGATCGCTACTTTCAGCAGGAGGTGTCGGATTCGCTGAAACTCGTGCCGGAAGGCATCGAGGGGCAGGTTCCCTACAAGGGGCCGGCCGGCAATGTCCTCCACCAGCTCGCGGGGGGCCTGCGGGCCGCCATGGGATATACCGGGGCGCACGACCTCCCGGAATTCCGCGACAACGCGGTGTTCGTGAAGATTTCGGGGGCGGCCCTCGCCGAGAGCCACGTGCACGACGTCTCCATCACCCGCGAGAGCCCCAACTATCGCGGTGGGAACTGAGCTTGCGTCGTAAGGCCTCCCACGCTGGTGATCGGTTCACCCCCTCCCGATCCCTCCCACCAAGGGGGAGGGTGCTCATGGTGGCAGGGCGGTGCCGCAGGTTCACCTCCCCCCTTGTCGGGGAGGATGGGAGGGAGGCGAGCCAAGGGCGGCTGCCTGGGGAGGTTCGCTGAATGCGCCTTCCCGGCCGGCTCGCCGCCGCAATCGAAATCCTGGCCGAGGTCGAAGGCCGTCACCGGCCCGTTTCCGAAGCGCTCAAGAGCTGGGGCCTCGCCAATCGCTTCGCCGGCTCGGGCGACCGCGCCGCGATCGGCAATCTCGTCTATGACGCGCTCCGCCGGCGGGCTTCCCA
>DASZTU010000321.1:0-2505 GCA_035547975.1 Devosiaceae bacterium
TTCGAGCTCCTCGCCCTCGAGTTCGGCCGCAATGAAGGCCGCCGCAAAGGCGTCCCCCGCCCCGGTGGTATCGACGACATCGACCTGCCGCGCGGAAAGCCTGAGGCGTATGCCGTCGGCCCCGCCGACGGCGGCGCCCGCGGCACCGAGTTTCAGCGCCACGTTGCGGTAGGTCCGCCCGAGCGCCCGCATCTGGGCTTCCGGCGCCGTCTCCCCAGTCAGGAGCGCCGCTTCGGCTTCGTTGGCAAAGATCGTCGTCGCCCGCCCGGTCCACTCGAGGAAATTTTGTGGGCCCACCTCGGCGAGAAACCCGGTCGAGGCCGGATCGACCGTCACCGGCAGGCCGCGGCGGCGCGCCGCCTCGCAGAGCGCCAGCACCGCCGCGCGCGGACCGGGCTCGAACAGGGCATAGCCCGAGACGACCACCACCTGCCGGCCATCGAGCAGCGATTCCGGCAGGTCCTCCGGCGAAAGCGCGGCGTTGGCGCCCCGGTCGGTGAGGAAACTGCGCTCGCCGTCGGGCGCCAGAATGGTCACGAGCATGCCGGAGGGGCGCGTCGCGTCCGCCCCGAGCACCGCCTCGACGCCATCGGCGGAAAAGCGCGCGAGAAGGAGCGGCAGATCGGCCTGCCCGACCCGCGCCGCAAAGCGGACGTCGAGCCCGAAGGCCGCCATCCACACGGCCTGGTTGGCGCCCGACCCGCCCGGCCGCGAGCGGATGACCGCCCGCCGGTCGGCCCCGGGCACCAGCGGTCCCGCCGGCTTGCAGATGATGTCCGTCATCACGTCGCCGACGACCAGCACCCGCCCGACTTTGGGCCGGATCGCGCTCACGCGCGCAGCACCTTCGGCGGCGCCGCGAGGGCCGCGACCTGCACGGCGATCTGCGCCGCAAGGCGCGCATTGTTCTCGACGAGCGCGATGTTGGCGGCAAGCGATTTGCCGCCCGTCAGCTCGAAGATGCGCTGCAAAAGGAACGGCGTCAGGGCCTTGCCGCCGATGCCCCGCTGGTCGGCCTCGGCGACGGCGCGGGCGATCTGCGCTTCGATTGCCGCGCCATCGAGCGCGTCGGCCTCGGCGATCGGGTTGGCGACGAGCACGCCCCCGAGCCCGAGCGCGTGCTGCAGCACGAGAATCCGCGCGATTTCGAGCGGCGTATCGCAGCGCCGGTCGAGCGCGTGGCCCGAGCCGCGGGCCCAGAAGGCCGGAAACTCGTTCGTGCCGTACCCGAGGACCGGCACGCCCTTGGTCTCCAGCACCTCGAGGGTCTTGCCGATGTCGAGGATCGACTTGGCGCCCGCGCAGACGACCGCGACCGGCGTCCGCGACAGCTCCTCGAGATCGGCCGAAATATCAAAGCTCGACTCGGCGCCGCGATGGACGCCGCCGATGCCGCCCGTCGCAAACACCCTGATGCCCGCCCAGTGCGCCGCCATCATCGTCGTCGCAACGGTCGTGCCGGCGAGTTCCCCCGAAACGAGCAGCGCCGCAACGTCGCGCCGCGATGCCTTGGCGGCGCTGTGCCCCTCGACCGCCAGCCGCTCGAGATCCTCGGCTTCGAGCCCGACCCGGAACTTGCCGTCCATGATGGCGACGGTCGCCGGCGTCGCGCCCTGCGCCAACACCTCCGCTTCGACCTTGCGCGCCATCTCGAGGTTTTGCGGGTGCGGCATGCCGTGGGTGATGATGGTGGATTCGAGCGCCACGACCGGCCGTCCGGCCGCGAGCGCATCGTGCACCTCGGGCGCGACGGAAAGATACGACTTGACGTTCACGACGGCCTCACCTCCGACCCTGGCTGGCGCTGGTGTGACCCGCTCCCGCGGCCGAGTCAACGCCTCCGCCCGTCTCGCCAAACCGGAGGCCCGCCCAGGGAATCAGAGTGCTTGTCCCCCTCAAAAAATGCGATTACGCTTTGAGCACAATCCTAACCATGGATCACTTCACTGACCACGCTCAGCATTGATCCGGCACGCGTGCCGGTTCGATATCGGGCCCGCAAGCGGGCGAGCATTGTGGGGTTGAGGGCCGGCGCGGTTCCGCGACGCCCTGGTATTCATCATCACCGGGTTCTGGCGTCCGGCCGAGGCGGTTTCGCTTCGGCCGCAGCTTTTTGGCGGGCGGCGCCGAACACTCCTGGCCGGCCGGCGCTGTCGGCACGGTCACAAGGAAACATGGAGCTGAGACGATGACGCGATCGCTTGTCCTGGGGCTCGGGCTGTTTGTGCTCGCTGCCCCCTATACCACCAGCCTGGCGCTGGCCGACGAGGAGAAGGTGCTCAACCTCTACAACTGGTCGGACTACCGCGCCGAAGACACCTTGACCAACTTCACCAAGGAAACCGGCATCAAGGTCGTCGAGGCCAATTACGACAGCAACGAGATGCTCGAGGGCAAGCTCGTGGCCGGTCACTCGGGCTACGATGTCGTCGTTCCCTCGGGCTTCTTCCTGCAGCACCAGATCCCGCCGATGTCGCCGACGAGCCTCTACATGAAGCTCGACAA
>DASZTU010000322.1:0-9694 GCA_035547975.1 Devosiaceae bacterium
ACCGACCTCAGCTACTTCACGACCGATCCCTCGATCACCCGCGACGTGGCGCGCGTCTTCAACTTCATCACCGGCTACGCGAGGCCAACCGAGCTCGAATCGATCGCCGCCTCGCCGGTCAACCTCCGCCAGACCCTCCTCGATTGCATCGCGCGCGAAGTCGAGTTCGCGCGGCGCGGCGAGCCGGCATCGATGTGGCTGAAGATGAACGCGCTCGTCGACGCCCAGATCATCGACGCCCTCTACGACGCGAGCCAGGCGGGCGTGAAGATCGAGCTCATCGTGCGCGGCATCTGCTGCCTGAGGCCCGGCATTCCGGGTTTCTCCGACAACATACACGTCAAATCGGTGGTCGGCCGCTTCCTCGAGCATTCGCGTATCTACTGCTTCGGCAATGGCGAAGTGATGCCGTCGCGCAAGGCGCGGGTCTATATCTCCTCGGCCGATCTGATGGAGCGCAACCTCGACTGGCGGGTCGAGGTGATGGTGCCGATCGTCAACGCCACGGTCCACCGCCAGATCCTCGACCGCATGATGGTGGTCTATCTCGAGGACAACCAGCAGAGCTGGGACGTGCTGCCGGACGGCTCATCGCATCGCGTGCGCCTCAAGGAGGGCGAGGAACCACACAACGCCCACAACTATTTCATGACTCACGCCAGCCTCTCCGGTCGTGGTAGTGCCCTCGCGCGCGAAACCGATGAGACCAGCGATTGAACCAATACTGGGGCGCTGACGCCGATCCGACCGCCCAGGGCCGCATCCGGGGGGCGCAGCCGGTCGCGGTGCTCGATATCGGCTCCAACTCGGTGCGTCTGGTGGTCTATGAGCGCCAGGCGAGGGCCCTGACGCCGCTCTACAATGAAAAGTCGGCCTGCGCCCTTGGGCGGGGTCTCGCCCAGAGCGGCCGCATCGCCGACGCCAACATGGAGCGGGCGCTCACCGCCATGCAGCGCTTTGCGCTCGTTGCGCGGCTGATGAAGGTCCACAAGGTCCATGTGCTCGCAACCTCTGCGGTGCGGGACGCCGCCAACAGTGAAAGCTTCGTTTCAGCCATTTCGCAGGTGATGGGCGAGGACGTCCGCGTGCTCTCCGGCGAAGAGGAGGCGCACTTCGCGGCGCTCGGTGTCCTCGCCGGGATGCCGGATTTCGAGGGGATCGTCGGCGACCAGGGCGGCGGCAGCCTCGAGCTCTCGTGGGTCGCCCATGGGCACGACACGGTGGGCGAGACGCATGAGCTCGGCGTCATCCGACTCCAGGACGACAGCGGTGGCTCGCCCGGCAAGGCTGCGCAGCTGGCGCGCGCGCGCCTCAAGGGTTCGAAAGTCATCAAGGGCCACCGCGGCGGCACGTTTTGCGCCATTGGCGGCACCTGGCGGTCTTTCGCCAAGGTGCTGCAGGTCGAATCCAAATACCCGCTGCACATGGTGCAGGACTATACGGTGCCTGCAGCAGAGGCGGCCGCCCTCTGCGATGCGATCATCAGCGCGGCCTCCGCCGGGAAGGCCATCCCGGGTACGGATGCGGTGAGCTCGTCGCGCCGCGAGCTATTGCCCTATAGCGCGGCGGTCATGGGCGAGGTGCTCAGGGCCGGAAACTTCAGCCGCGTGGTGTTTTCGGCTCTCGGCGTCCGCGAGGGCTATCTCTATAGCCTCCTCGATCCGGCCGAACAGGCGGTCGATCCACTGCTCCAGGCGGCCGAGGAGATCAACCTCCTCCGCTCGCGCTCGCCGGCCCATGCCCTCGATCTCATCGGCTTCACGCGGCAGTTCCTCGAAGCGGTCGGCCTCGAGGAGACGCCGGCGCAGAAGCGGTTGCGCGAGGCCGCCTGCTACCTCGCCGACATCGGCTGGCGCGGCCACCCCGACTACCGCGGCGACCAGGCCGTCGACCTCGTCGCCTATGGCTCGATGGTGGGGGTCGACCATCCCGGCCGAGCCTTTCTCGCCCAGGTGCTCGCCGTGCGCTACATGGGGCCGAAGTTCAAGCCGGCCAATCAGCCGCTGCTCAACCTGGCCGGCCCCGCGGGGACGCAGCGGGCGAAGCTTTTGGGCGTGCTGATGCGGGTCGGCTATCCGATGTCGGCGGCAATGGCCGGCATCCTGCCCGGCACGCGCTTCGAGCTCTCGAACGGCGTGCTGGTGCTGCGGATTCCTCGCGACCTCGCCTTCCTCGACGGGGAGCACCTGAGGAGCCGCCTCGACCAGCTGGCAGGCGTCGCGGGCATCAAGCAGTCCGCGATCAGCTTCCGCTGATCTCAAACTCCACCACGCCGCGGCTGGTGGCGGCGAGCCCCATCCGGCCGTGCTTGATGGCGAGCGCCTTGTCGCCGAAAATCTTGCGCCGCCAGCCCTTGAGGGCCGGTACGTCGGCATCGTCGTCGAGCACGAGGGCGTCGACCTCGTCGGAGGTCGCGATGATGCGCGGCGCCACCCCGTTCTGCTCCGACACGGCCTTGAGCAGCACCCGGATGAGATCGCCGACCGCGCCCTTCGGCGAGGGACCGCGGTAGCGTTCCGGCATCGCCGGAAGAGCCGATTTCGGCAGGGCCTCGATATCCTTCAGGATGGCCATGATCTCGCCGGCCGCGCTGGAGCGGCCGAAGCCGCGCGGCACCGCCCTGAGCTTATCGAAAGCATCGGGGGTCAGCGGCCGCTGCACCACGAGTTCGGCGAGCGCGTCGTCCTTGAGGATGCGGCTGCGCGGCTGGTCGTTGTTCTGCGCCTTGGCCTCGCGCCAGGCGGCGAGCGCCTTGAGTGCCGCGAGATCGCGCGGCCGGTTGAGCTTCATCTTGAGGCGTTCCCAGGCCTGGGCCGGCTGCACCACATAGGTGTCGATCGAGCGCAGCGTTTCGAGCTCGTCCTCGACCCAGCTCCAGCGATGCGTCTCATCGAGCTGCGCCTTGAGCCTGACGTAGATGTCCCTCAGGTGCGTGACGTCGGCCAAGGCATAGGTCTTCTGCTTCTCGCTCAGGGGACGCGCCGACCAGTCGGTGAAGCGGGAGCTCTTGTCGAGCTCGACGCCGGTGACCGACCGCACGAGGTTGTCGTAGGAGACGCTGTCGCCAAATCCGCAGACGCTCGCCGCGATCTGCGTATCGAAGATGTTGACCGGCACCTTGCCCGAAAGCTTGACGAAGATTTCGATGTCCTGCCGCGCGGCGTGAAAAACCTTGGTGATCTTCTCGTCGGCGAGGAGGTCGAGGAACGGGGCGAGGTCAAGTCCTGCCGCCAGCGGGTCGACCAGCACCGCCTCGTTGGGGGTCGCGGCCTGGAGCAGGCACAGTTTGGGCCAATAGGTGGTTTCGCGAAGAAATTCGGTGTCCACCGTCACGTAATCGAAAGTCGCCGCGCGACTGCAGAAGGCGGCGAGGTCCGATGTGCGGGTGATGGTCTCCATTTGCCTGGTCAAATCCCGATAAAAAGCCGGCGTTGTGGTAACAGGTGCGCGCCCGGGGCAAAAGGCCGATTTGCGAGACCGCGCAAGAGCCTTAACGCGACAACCGGCGGTCCCGTCGCAAACTTGACAAAGCGGGCGCCCCATGCGCTTTTCCCGGCCCGGGAATCCGCCGGCCTCCACGAAAGAACCGAGTTCGAAAATGCACCGCTACCGTTCGCACACCTGCGCGCAGCTCCGTCCGGCGGACGTGGGCGCCAATGTGCGCCTCAGCGGCTGGGTGCACCGCGTGCGCGACCATGGCGGACTGCTGTTCATCGACCTGCGGGACCATTACGGGCTCACCCAGTGCGTGGTGGACCCGGACTCCCCGGCCTTTGGCAAGGCCGAAACGGTGCGGTCCGAGTGGGTGATCCGCGTGGACGGCCGGGTCAAGGCGCGCACGCCGGAGACAGTGAACCCCAACCTGCCGACCGGGGCGGTCGAAGTCTTCATCGACGAGCTCGAGGTTTTGGGCGAGGCGCGGGAGCTGCCGCTGCCGGTCTTCGGCGAGCCCGACTATCCCGAAGACATAAGGCTGAAATACCGGTTCCTCGACCTCCGCCGCGAGACGCTGCACGCCAATATCGTCAAGCGAACGAAGATCATCTCGTCCATTCGGCGGCGGATGAACGAGGCCGGCTTTGCCGAATACACCACCCCCATTCTCACGGCCTCTTCTCCCGAGGGCGCCCGAGACTTTCTCGTGCCGAGCCGCATCCACCCCGGAAAATTCTTCGCGCTGCCGCAGGCGCCGCAGCAGTACAAGCAGCTGCTGATGGTCGCGGGATTCGACCGCTATTTCCAGATCGCACCCTGCTTCCGTGACGAGGACCCGCGCGCCGACCGGCTCCCGGGCGAGTTCTACCAGCTCGACCTCGAGATGAGCTTCGTCACCCAGGAGGACGTCTGGGAGACGATGACCCCGATCATCACCGGGCTCTTCGAGGAGTTTGCCGAGGGCAAGCCGGTGACCAGGGAGTGGCCGCGCATTCCCTACGACACGGCCGTCCGCAAGTACGGATCGGACAAGCCGGACCTCCGTAACCCGATCGAAATGCAGGGAGTCACCGAGCATTTCGCCGGCTCGGGGTTCAAGGTTTTCGCCAACCAGATCGCCGCCGACGAGAAGACCGAAGTCTGGGCCATTCCTGCCAAGGGCGGCGGGTCGCGGGCTTTTTGCGACCGCATGAACGGCTGGGCGCAGGCCGAGGGCCAGCCGGGCCTCGCCTATATCTTCTGGCGCACCGAGGTCGAGACGCCCGCCGGTGCCACCCCGGCAACGGGGCGCCTCGAAGGTGCCGGCCCGGTTGCCAAGAACATAGGACCGGAGCGCACCGAGGCCATTCGCACCAAGCTCGGGCTGGGCGACGGCGACGCCGTGTTCTTCGTCCTCGGCCGCCCCGACAAGATGTATCGGTTCGCCGGCGAGGCACGGACGAAGATCGGTACCGAGCTCGGGCTCGTCGACACGGAACGGTTCGAACTCTGCTGGATCGTCGATTTTCCGTTCTACGAGTGGAGCGAGGAAGAAAAGCGCATCGATTTCGCGCACAACCCGTTCTCGATGCCGCAGGGTGGGCTCGACGCGCTGATGACCAACGAGCCGTTGAGCATCAAGGCGTTCCAGTACGACGCCGTGTGCAATGGGTTCGAGATCGCCTCAGGCTCCATCCGCAACCAGGAGCCCGAGACGATGGTCCGTGCCTTCGAGCTCACCGGCAAGAGCCGGGCCGAGGTCGAGGACCAGTTCGGCGGCCTTTACCGCGCGTTCCAGTACGGGGCGCCGCCCCACGGGGGCGCGGCCTTCGGCATCGACCGGCTGGTGATGCTGCTCTGCGGCGCCCAGAACCTGCGCGAAATCACGCTTTTCCCGATGAACCAGCAGGCCGAGGACCTGCTGATGGGCGCGCCGTCACCGGCGACCCCCAAGCAGCTGCGTGAGCTCCACATCCGGGTCATCTCGCAGGAGAAGTAGCGGCCGCCGGAAAACGGCGCCGCCTGCACCGGCGTAACCTCGCCTTAAGCCCGCTTTGCTAGCTCTTGGCAAAGCGGCATCTGGGCGCCCGCGGTGCGGTCAAAATACTCCAACGTCATTGTCCTGCTGGTCGCGATCCTGGCGTTCGCGCCGCTGGGCCTCGTCGAGTATCTGCTCGACGGCTACATCCGGCATCGCGAGACCACGCGCCTCGAGCGCGCCGTGGAGGCGCTGGGCGCGACCATCGAGCAGAACGCCGGGGACGGCATCGCGTCGCTGCAGCGAATCCTCGCCAACAGCCCTTCGCTGTGCACCCCCACCTTCATCGCCAATGTGCGCCAGGAGATGCAGCGGAGCCTCTCGCTGCGGCAGGTGCTCGTCGAAAACACGCTGGGCACGCAGTATTGCGACGCATTCGGCGCCGGGGTTGCCTATCGCACGCTGTCGCACCCGCTGCCGATCCCCGGCCATTCCGAGACGGTGACGCTGGTCAGGCTGGACGGGCTCGATGTCCCCCTGCTCAAGGTGTCAGAGGCATTCGGCGCCGAGCGGATCATCTCGAGCTTCGTGCCGGTATTTGCCGAGTCGCCGGGCCGGCTGCTCGCCTCCCACCCGCCGGCCGCGTCGCTTCGCATTTCCCTGACCGACGGCACGCCGGTCCTCTCGGTCGGCGACCCGGTGCCACTGGATACGGCGGATGAACTCGACCGCCCCGACTATGTCGCGGTGGATGCACTCGCCGGCGAAATGCCGCTACGCGTTTCGGGGGGCGTCGCCTTTTCGGATCTGCGACAGCTCTACGGCAGCCTCTCCCTCAGCTTCACGCTGCTCGCCGGCTGCATGAGCGCGGCGCTGTTGCTGCTGATGCTGCACTATGTCCGCCGGGCCAACCCGCCCGCCTTCGACCTCGAGCGCGGCATCCTGCTCGGCGAGATCAAGCCCTACTACCAGCCGGTCATCAATCTCAGGACCGGGCGCCTCGCGGGTTGCGAAATGCTTTGCCGCTGGGAGAAGCGCAATGGCGAGATCGTGCCGCCCGGCGTCTTCATCGAGCACGCGGAGCAGACGGGCCTCGCAATCCCGATGACACTGCGGCTGATGCAGCAGGTGCGCGCCGACCTCGGCGATCTTTGCGGCGAAATGCCCGACATCAAGGTGTCGATCAACCTCTTCGAGGGCCATTTCCGGGACGTTTCGATCGTTTCCGACGTGCAGGCGATCTTCGGGGGCTCGCCGATCTCCTTCAGCCAGCTGACCTTCGAGATCACCGAGCGGCGGCCGATCGGCAACTCGGGGCAGGCCAAGGAGGTCATCGCCGGGCTGCATCGGCTCGGCGCCAAGCTCGCCATGGACGACGTCGGGACCGGCCACTCCAACCTTGCGTACCTGCAGACGCTCGGCTTCGACGTGATCAAGATCGACCGGATTTTCGTCGATATGATCCAGCCGGAAACCACGCAGGTGCCGGTGCTCGACGGGCTCATTGCGGTGGGCCACGACCTTGGCACCGAAATCATTGCCGAGGGAGTCGAGACGGCGGCGCAGGCGACCTATCTGCGCGACCGCGGCGTGACCATGGCCCAGGGCTATCTCTTCGCCCCGGCGCTCAGGGCCAAGTCGTTCCGGGAACTCGCGCACGCGCTCAACGCACCGCCAGAGGCAAGGTCCGATTCGACCGAGCCCGCTGGTGCCATCGCCTCGGCGGCATAGGCCGACGTCCCGACCGGGCCCGACGCCTGCGCCCCCCGCGGATCGTTCTTTTCAACCCGCCAAATTAGTGCCACCACAGCGCCGAGGCGCTGGAGGACTGCATGACCACCAATCCGACCGATCAGCGCGCCGCCCTGCGCGAGGCGGCGCTGCACTTCCATCAATATCCCAAGCCCGGAAAACTCGAGATCCAGGCGACCAAACCCCTCGGCAACCAGCGAGACCTGGCGCTGGCCTATTCACCCGGCGTCGCCGCCCCCTGCGAGGAGATCGCCGGCGAGCCCGACCTCGTGACGAACTACACCTCGCGCGGCAACCTCGTCGCGGTGATCTCGAACGGCACGGCGGTGCTCGGCCTCGGCGCCATCGGCGCCCTCGCGTCGAAGCCGGTGATGGAAGGCAAGGCGGTCCTCTTCAAGAAGTTCGCCGGCATCGACGTCTTCGACATCGAAATCGAGGAACGCGACCCCAAGAAGTTCATCGAGGTGGTGGCGCCGCTCTGGCCCACCTTCGGTGGCATCAATCTCGAGGACATCCGCGCGCCGGACTGTTTCGAGATCGAGGAGGCGCTGCGCGCCCGGATGCCCATTCCCGTCTTCCACGACGATCAGCACGGCACGGCGATCATCGTGGGGGCGGCGGTGCTCAACGGCCTCGAACTCTCGGGCAAAAAGATCGAGGACGTGAAAATCTGCACCTCGGGGGCAGGGGCCGCCGCCATCGCCTGCCTCAACGTCCTCGTGGCCCTTGGCGCGAGGACGCAAAACATCTGGGTTGCGGACAAGGATGGCCTCCTCACCCACAAGCGCAACGACGTGCACGACAGGTGGCGTGCCCCGTTCTGCCAGGAAAGCGACGCGACCACGCTCGCCGAGGTGTTCGACGGCGCCGACATCTTCCTCGGCCTTTCGGCCGCGGGCGCCCTGCGGCCCGAAATGCTCGCGCGCATGGCCAAGGATCCGCTGATCCTGGCGCTCGCCAATCCGGTCCCCGAGATCATGCCGGAGGTGGCCAAGGAACTCCGGCCCGACGCCATGGTCTGCACCGGCCGGTCGGACTACACCAACCAGGTCAACAACGTCCTCTGCTTCCCGTTCATCTTCCGCGGGGCGCTCGACGTCGGGGCGACCACGATCAACGAGGAGATGAAGCTCGCGGCCGTCAAGGCCATCGCCAAGCTGGCGCACGAACCCGGCCTCGAAGTTTCGCCCTCGGGGCATCCTGCGATCTACGGTCCCGACCACATCATCCCCAACCCCTTCGACCAGCGCCTGATCCTGAGGATCGCGCCGGCCGTGGCGCGCGCGGCGATGGAATCGGGCGTCGCCAAGCGCCCGATCGAGGATTTTGCCGCCTATCACGACAGCCTCAACCGCTTCGTGTTCCGCTCCGGCCTCGTGATGAAGCCGATCATCGACCGGGCGCGCGGGCAGGGGAAGCGCATCGCCTTCGCCGATGGCGAAGAGGAGCGCGTGCTGCGCGCGACGCAGGTGCTGATCGAGGACAGGCTCGCCCGTCCCATTCTCATCGGCCGTCCGGCGGTCATCGAAACCCGCATCAAGCGGTTCGGCCTCAACCTCGTGCCGGGGCGGGACTTCGAGGTCATCAACCCCGAGGACGATCCGCGCTACCGCGACTATGTGGCGCTCTTCCATTCGCTGGTCGGGCGGTCGGGCGTGACGCCGGAGACCGCCCGGACGATCGTGCGTACCAACACCACGACGATCGGCGCCCTGGCGGTGAAGCGCGGCGAGGCGGACGGCCTGATCTGCGGCCTCCAGGGGCGCTACATCAAGCATGTGCGCGACATCCGCTCGATCATCGGCCTCCAGGACGGGGTGCGCGACGTCTCGGCGCTCTCCATGCTCATCATGCCGCGCGGGGCGTTCTTCCTCACCGATACCTACGTCAACGTCGACCCGTCGCCCGAGGAAATCGTCTCGATCGCGCTCCAGGCCCGCGACCACCTCAAGCGCTTCAACATCGAGGCGCGGGCGGCACTCCTGAGTTACTCCAACTTCGGCTCGCGCGACGGCGACACCGCCTTCAAGATGCGGGAGGCCTACCGGCTGCTGAAGAAGCAGGCCCCCGACCTGATCGTCGAGGGCGAAATGCAGGGCGACCTCGCCCTCAACGACGAATTGCGCACGCGCTACATCCCCGACACGGTGCTGCGCGGCGAGGCGAACCTGCTGATCTTCCCGAACCTCGATTCGGCGAACCTTTCCATGACCTTGCTCAAGGAAATGAACGGGGCGCTGGCGGTCGGGCCGATCCTGATGGGCACGCGGGCGCCAGCGCATATCCTCGCGCCTTCGACGACGAGCCGCGGCATCGTGAACATGGCGGCGATCGCGGCGACCGAGGCGGGCGACCAGGGGAGGGGGTGAGCGGGGTGGTAACCCAAAACCCTTCGGGCTGCCCGGCGTGCTTGCATTCGGGCGCCCCATTGGCTATGTGAGGCGCGCTTCGCCGCGCCCTCCCGGGCCCGGCGCGTTGGGGAATAGTTCAACGGTAGAACAGCGGACTCTGACTCCGTTAATCTTGGTTCGAATCCAGGTTCCCCAGCCA
>DASZTU010000323.1:0-4639 GCA_035547975.1 Devosiaceae bacterium
ACCGTCCCGCAGCAGCCGCCCCGTCCAGCGGGGCAGGGCGGCCCTCAGCCGCCTTTGACGCAACGGTGCCTGCAGTTCGGCGAGCTTGGTGCCGAGCACGAAGAGCCCGTAGCAGGCCCACGCCACGAGATGGGCGTAGAAAAGGAGCGTCGACAACAGGACGGCGACCGCGAGGCGCCGTCGCCAGTGCCGCTCATCGACGGCGGCCCACCAGGCGCAGGCGAGGAGGGCCATCCCGACGCTCAGATCGAAGCCGAGAAAGCCTTTGGTGAGGCCGGTGTTGAACAGAAATGGTGCGACGAGAAGGGGCGCCCACGTCCACTGCCCGACTAGGACGCGATTGAGCACGAAGAGCCCGGTCACGGTGAGCGCCAGCGACAGAAGCAGGAAGATCTTGAGCGTCACGTTGAGCGGCAGGACGTGGCCGACAACGACCGCAAACGCATCCCACGCGAGGTCCGGGACGAGGCTCCAGCTGATGGCGAAGTGCCGGGCAAGCAGCGGATCCTCGGGGTGGAGCAGGATATAGGCCCTCGCCATATGGTTGGGCAGGTCCTGAAAGGGCGGGTAGGCGAAGAGAAAGAGCGGCCAAACGGCCACGGCGGCAAAGGCAGCGAGCCACAGCAGCCGTTCTCGGGCAACGGCCGAAAGCCGCCCGGCACCGACCGCTGCCGGTGAGGCTTCCCCAGCCGCAACTGACTCGACAGTCACGTTTCCCCTCGCCCCAATGCCGCGCGCCCTGGCGCGGTCCCCGAAAACCCGAGGCAGTAGAAGCACGTGGCCGTCCTTTCGTCCATCGCGATGTGCCGCTCTTCCAATCGATTGGCGCGGCCGGCGGTGGGGCGGCGACGACGCTGGGCGGTCGTCGAGAGATCAGCCAAAATGATCAATTTGATCGTTTCATCCTGATCCACCTCCTGAGCCAAGGTGGTGTTTCGGGCGCGAAGTCGCTTGCCATCCCTGGGTTGCGGCGGTTACAACCGTCGCATCGATCAAGGAACAGTGATCATTTTGATCAAGTCGTCACGCGAAGCTAGAATCCTGGAGCTGCTGCGCAAGCGCTCGCCGCGCTCGATCGCCGACCTTTGCGGGGAGATCGGGGACGTCTCGCCCGTCTCCGTCCGCCGCGACGTGGCCCGGCTCGCCGAGCGCGGCATGCTCCAGCGCACCCACGGTGGCGCCCGCGCTCTGCCCGACCCGGTGGGCGACGAACCCCGCCGGCAGGACGGCATGGAAAGCTTCGATGCCATCGTGCTGCCCCCCGTCGAGGGACGCACCGTGGATACGCTGCGCCACATGGCGCGGCGGCGGCACATCCCCTTTCTCGCCGAGTCCTCTCCGCAGGAGGGCGGCATCTATCTCGGCCCCGACAATTTTGCCGCCGGGCGTGACCTCGGTCTCGCCGCGGGCGAGCGCCTGTCCGGCGAGCTCGACGAAGCGCGCATCCTTCTCGTTTCGCTCGAAAGCCTGCCCAATACCCGCGCCCGCTGCGATGGCTTCATCGAGGGCTTTCGCGCCGCCTTCCCGGGTCGCGTGCGCCATTGGCGCATCAACGGCGAGGGCTCCTACCGGACGTCCCTGCAGGCCAGCCGGGACGCGTTCGACACCATTCACGGCATCAACGTGATCTTCGGGGTCAACGACCACTCGGTCCTCGCGGCGCTCGAGGCGGCACGCATGCACGGCGTTCGTGCCTACGGCTTTTCCGTCGGCGGCGAGGGGTCGCGCCTGTTCGAGGTTCTCGCGGCCCGTGGCGAGCTTCTCGCGTGCGCGGCGCTCTTTCCCGAGATCGTCGGCATGCGGGCGGTTGATGTTTTGGCGGACGCGTTCGCCGGCGCGCCGTTGCCGCAGGCCATCCACACGCCACATGCAATCGTCACCGCCGACAATCTCGAGAGCTACTATCGCCGCGACGGCGAGGTATTCGCCCTCTCCGACGCCGCGCTCCAGCTGCTCAACCTCCCGACCGCGCTCGGCGGCCGGCGTCGCCAGGAGACGCAGCACGTCATCGGCTTCATGCCGCACTATCCGGCGCATGACTGGTATCGCAATATGGGCCGGGCCATGCAGAAGCGGGCCGCAGACCTCGGCCTCGAGGTCCGCATTTCAGCGCCGACTGCCGGAATCGCGCGTGAGATCGAGGGGCTGCGCCGCGCCATTGCCAGGCTCGCGGGGCGCCGCGTCAACCGGGGCGAGACCATCCTCATCAATGCCGGCGTCATGGCGCTGCCGATGGCCGAGAGCATCGATGCGCGGGGCGACCTGACCGTCGTCACCAACTCGTTCGACGTGCTCAAGCACCTTTCGGGCCGCGCCGGCGGCCCAAAGGTGATCCTGACGAGCGGCGAATACCAGGCGAACGACCGGTGCCTCGTCGGCCCGAGCCTCGGCGCCCTGTTCGAGACGATGCGGGTGGACAAGGCTTTCCTGTCCGTGGATGGCCTCTCGGCGCGCTTCGGCGCCTCGGCCTCCGATGAGCGGCTGGCGCTCGCGGCGCGGCGGATCGTCGGCGCCTCGCGCGAAGTTTTCGTGCTCGCCGATCATTCCCTCATCGGCGTCGAGGCCAACCACCGCATCGTGCCGGCGGCCGAGCTCGACGAACTCATCACCGATTCGGGTTCACTGCCGGCCGACCGCATGGCGTGTGCCTCGGAAGGGCTGCGGGTCACCCTGGCCGACCTGCCCCAGGACAACGACAACGAAGGATTCGAGACGCCGCCGAACGGAATGGCCGCGTTCGATCGCGCGCCCGGCAATGGGCGACCCTAACGACAGCAGAGGAGGACGATACAGCATGAAATACACTTATCTCATCGGCATGGTCGCCGGATTGATGACCTCGACCGCGGCGTTCGCCGACCCGGTCACCATCCAGTTCTGGGACAATCAGCAGACCGAGTCCGGCCTGAGTCAGTACCAGCAGGCCGCCGTCGAGCGGTTCGAAAAGGAAAATCCGGACATCAAGGTCCAGGTGACCACCGTTCCCTATCCGGAATACCAGCAGCGCCTGCTCACGGCGGTGCAGGGCGGCAATGCCCCGGACGTGGCGACCCTCGACCAGATCTGGGTCGCGGCCTTCGCCAAGGCCGGCGCCATCGCGCCGCTCGACGATGTTGCGGCCAAGGCCGGCGTCAAGGCCGAGACGTTCTTCAAGGGCGCCTGGGACTCGGCCAACTATGACGGGCACCTCTGGGGCATTCCCTTCAACGTCGACGTCTGGTCGTTCACCTACTACAACAACAAGCTGTTCAAGGATGCCGGGGTCGACCCCTCGACGCTCAGCACCTGGGACGGCTTCAAGGCGGCCGCCGACAAGCTGACCGGCAACGGGAAGTACGGCATCGGCCTCTTCGCCGGAAAGGGCGAGGACACGGTCGTGGTCCTCGACTCCTACATCTTCTCCAACGGCGGCAAGGTGCTGAACGACGACGGCTCGTGCGCCCTCACCAGCGACGAGTCGGTCGGCGCCCTCAAATACCTGCAGACGCTGGTGAAGGACGCCCCCTCGGGCCTCAACAATGCGAACTCGGGCAATATGCGCGAGCTCTTCCTCAACCAGTCGCTGGCGACCGAGTTCTGGCCGGCGCTGGAGCAGCCGACCCTGCAGAAGTCGAGCCTCGACTGGGACTTCCTCCCCGGCACGGCGCCCGAGGGCAAGACCCCGATCGGCACCTATGGCGGCTGGAACCTCGCCATCTTCAAGTCGTCGCCGCAGCAGGAAGCGGCCTGGAAGTTCATCCAGTTCCTCACCCGTGAGGACGTGAACGGCGACGTCGTCGACCTTATCCCGGCCAACGTCAACGCGGCCAAGGCTTTCCTCGACAAGAACCGCAAGAGCCCGGACAAGATCATGCAGCTGCTCAACGCCGCTGCGCCCCGTCCGCTCTCGCCGCGCTACCTCGAGGTGTCCGACATCGAAGTGACGCTGGCCCAGGACGTCTATGCGGGCAAGGATGCGACCCAGGCCGCCAAGGAAGCCTGCGACAAGATCAACGCCCTCAAGTAATGCCTCGGGGCCGCCTCCGGGCGGCCCCATCTCGCCCATTCGACACCGGACTGCAATTGTAGCGATGCTGTCGCGCGCGCCGATCCTCTCGTGGCTGCTTGTGCTGCCCGCTGTGTTGCTCGTCGGGGTACTGATGTACTACCCGATGGTCGGCACGGTGGTCGAAAGCTTCTATTCGAGCTCGTTCATCAACCCGACGCCCCAGTTCGTCGGGCTCGACCTCTACCGCTCGATCATCGGCGACGGCGCCTTCGGCCAGATCGTCGTCAACTCGCTGATCTGGACGGTCGGCGTCGTGCTCTTGCAGAACATCATCGGCTTTTCCTCGGCGCTGCTGCTCAACCAGCACCTCCCCGGCCAGGGACTCATGCGCTCGCTGATCCTCCTGCCATGGGTGCTTCCGGGCGTCGTGGCCGCGATCCTCTGGCGCTTCATGTATGATCCGCAGCTCGGCCTCATCAATTCCTTCCTCGTGAGCCTCGGGCATTCGGGCGTTCCATGGCTGGCACAGAGCTCGACCGCGCTCTGGGCCGCCATCATCGCGGCCGTCTGGAAGGGGTTTCCGTTTTCCACCGTCGTCTATCTCGCGGCGCTGCAGAACGTCGACCAGGAGCAGATCGAATCCGCCGTGAT
>DASZTU010000324.1:0-3571 GCA_035547975.1 Devosiaceae bacterium
GTCGACCGCGAGGTCCTGCTCCCGGTCAGCCAGGTCACCTGTCCCGCCTTCGGGGGCCCGGACCTCAGGACGCTCTACATCACGTCGGCGAGCAAGACGCTTACGCCCGAGCAGCTTGCCCGCGAGCCACACGCCGGCAGCGTTTTTGCCCTGGAGCTCGACATCGCCGGACAGCGGGAGACGCTCCTTCGGACCTGAGCCGGTCCCCGTCGCCCCCGCGCAGCTTGCAAGGAACCTCGCCATGCCCACCCCTGCCCTCGGCGTCTGCTACTACCCCGAGCACTGGCCCCGCGAGCGCTGGGAGAGCGACGCGCGGCAGATGTCCGAGATCGGCATCAGCTATGTGCGCATCGGCGAGTTCGCCTGGTCGCGGCTCGAGCCCCGCCCGGGCGAACTGCATTTCGAATGGCTCATCGATGCCATGGATACGCTTGGCCGGCATGGGCTCAAGGTGATCGTCGGCACGCCAACGGCGACGCCGCCGCGCTGGCTGATCGACAAGCTGCCAGACATGCTGGCCATCGATGCGCAGGGCCGGCCACGGGGTTTCGGGTCGCGCCGGCACTACGATTTCTCGCACCTCGGCTACCGGGCCGAGTGCGCCCGGATCACCCGGAGCATTGCCGAGCGCGTCGGGCAGCATCCGGCGCTCGCGGGATGGCAGACGGACAACGAGTATGGTTGCCACAACACCACCTATTCCTATTCGGAATCGGCGCGGCGCGGGTTCCGCTACTGGCTCAGGCAGAAATACGGGACGATCGAAGCGCTCAACGAGGCCTGGGGCACCGTCTTCTGGTCGATGGAATACAACGACTTCGACCAGATCGACCTGCCGAACCTGACGGTCACCGAACCCGATCCGCCCGCATCGATGGATTTTCGGCGCTTCTCGTCCGACCAGGTGGCGGCCTTCAACAAGGTGCAGTTCGACATCCTCAAGGCCGCCCGCCCGGACCTGCCCGTGATCCACAACTTCATGGGACGCTTCACCGAGTTCGACCACTATGAGGTGGCGAAACATCTCGACGTCGCGGCCTGGGACGCCTACCCGCTCGGCTTCCTCGACCAGAGCGCGGAAACGCCCGAGATCAAGGCGCAATACATGCGCCAGGGAGAGCCCGACTATCAGGGCCTCCAGCACGACATCTACCGGGCCGTGGGCCGCGGTCGCTGGTGGATCATGGAGCTGCAGCCGGGACCGGTGAACTGGGCCCATTTCAACCCCGATCCCCTGCCCGGCATGCCACGGCTCTGGGCGTGGGAGGCGATCGCCCACGGGGCGGAAGTGGTCTCGTATTTCCGCTGGCGGCAGGCGCCGTTCGCGCAGGAGCAGATGCATGCCGGTCTCCTTCGCCCGGACAGCGAGCCGGCGCCGGCGTTCGACGATGCCCGGCAGGTCGCACAGGAATTGCGGCTGACCGGGATCTCCGGGGAGGCGACAAAGGCCCGCGTCGCCATCGTCTACGACTACGAAAGCGAATGGGCCTGGCAGATCCAGCCGCAGGCAAAGGGTTTTACGCACTACGCGCATGTGCGGGCGGTGTATTCGAGCTTCCGCAAGCGCGGCATCGACGTCGATATTCTCTCGCCCCACACCTCCGACTTCACCGGCTACGACATCGTCGCCATTCCGGCGCTCTTCGCCTGGAACGAGGCGCTGCGTACGGCGATCGGCAATTTCGACGGGCACCTGCTGCTCGGGCCGCGCACCGGCAGCAAGACCGCGAACTTTTCCATTCCGGTCAATTTGCCGCCCGACCTGCCGCAGAACCTCCTCGACGCCAAGGTGGCGCGCGTCGACAGTTCGAACCCGATCTACCAGGTGCCGGTGCGGGGCGGCGGGGCAGTGCACCATTGGCGCGAGCGGCTCGAGACGCGCGCCGAGGTGATCCTCGCCGACGAGGACGGCTTTCCGGTGCTCGTGTCGCAGGGGAAGGTCTCCTACCTTGCGGCGAGCGGCGACAAGGCGCTGATGCAGCGCATCGTCGACATGCTGATCGAGGATGCGCGCCTCCCGACCCTCACCCTGCCACCGGGTGTCCGCTGCCGGCGGCGCGGCGGCTTCCGGATTTATTTCAATTACGCCGACACGGCGGCGGCGCTCACCCCGGCCACTGACGAGGATGGCTATGTCGTGGGGACGGCCGCCATTCCGGCTGCCGGCGTGACTATCGCCCGGCTCGCCACGGCCGGTTGAAGTCGGCGATCGCCGGGCGGATATCGAACCGTCCGGCCTCGGGTTCCCAGCGCAGCCAGTGAACGCCGCCCCGCGCGAGGTCCTTGCGGTCGATGACGGTGGTTTCGCCGCGGCAGGCGGCGGAAACGTCGAGATGGGTCACCACCAGGTCGGCGTTGGCGCAGTCTTCGGCCAGGGACTGGAGGCTTTTGCTGAAGGCGACCGTGAAGCCGATTGAGCTCGTGCTGACGCAGCCGAGGCTGTCGCAGCGGGTCGCCCCGGAGGGCAGCGGCCCGATGGCGTCGCGGTAGGTCTCACGCCACACGTTGACCGCAAAGCTCTGTGGCTTGCCCTGCGCGAGATCGAGCCCGTCGGGGCCGCGAATGGCGAGCGCCTGCGTGGTATCGGAGACCAGCACGTCCGGCGGCCGGTCGAGGGCGAAGAGGATGACCGCTGGCAGGGCCAGCGCGGGGCCGAGCAGCCGCCAACGATTGGTGAAGAACGAAAACCAGGCGAGCGCCAGCAGCCCGATGAAGAGGGCGAGCGGCGTGAGCAGCGGGCTTGCATTGATACCCTCGCTCCAACCGGCGACCACCGTCGCCACGTCGAGCATGCGGTCGATGGACCAGCCCATGACCACGAGGAGGGGTCGCTCGAACCCGAACGGCATGAGCAGCACCGCAAACCCCGCGGCGGGCATCATCACGAAGCCGACCAGGGGCAGCGCGATCAGGTTCCCCAGGATGCCAAGCGGCGAAGTCTGCTGGAAGTGGTAGACCGAAAACAGGGTCGTTGCGGCGCCGGCGATGAGGCTCGTCGTCGCGATGCCGAGGAAGTGCGCCAAGACATGGCCTACCGGTCCCCTGCTCCTCGGCTCGCGCCGCCGCATGATCTCGTACATGCCCACGAGGCCGATCACGGCCGCAAAGGAGAGCTGGAAGCTCGGCCGGAAGACATTGGCCGGGTCGGTAACGACGGTCACGAGCCCGGCGATCGCGACGTTGCGCATGGTGAGGGCGCGGCGCCCGAAGATCACAGCGCCGAAAACCAGGACGATCATCACGGTCGAGCGCAGCGCCGCAATGTCTCCGCCCGAAATGGCGTAGTAGCCGAGCGCGGCGAGTATACCGCCACCGGCTGCCAGCTTCTTGACCGAGAGGCGCGACGCAATCCCCGGCATAAGAGCGAGGAGCAGCCGCAGCGCCGCGAACACCCCGCCCGCGACCAGCGTCAGGTGGAGACCCGAGATCGAGAGGACGTGTGCGAGCCCGGCCGTTGCCATGACCTGGCGCGAAGCGTCCGTCACCCCGGTCTGATCGCCGGTGATCAGCGCCCGCGCGATGCCATTGGCCGGTTCGGACAGCACGGCCGCGATGCGCGCGCCGATCGTCT
>DASZTU010000325.1:0-9563 GCA_035547975.1 Devosiaceae bacterium
TCGCAACTGGCCACCCCCACCCCCACCCCTGACCCCTCCCCGCAAGGGGGAGGGAGATGCGTGGCCCGCGCCCCGCGCTGCCGCCGCCTTGCAAGTGTCATGAACTTCACCTATATCGGCGCCGCGTCCGGCATCCGCCGGCGCAAATTCACACGCGAAGCCCGGCGCGCCGTTTCTTTTCGGTTGCTCCATCCGGTGGCGGGAAACCGCCAGCATGCTTCGCGGCGGCCAAACCGGTAAAGGAGAGCCATTTCATGGCATTGCCCGATTTTTCCATGCGCCAGCTGCTCGAGGCGGGCGTCCACTTCGGCCACCAGAAGCACCGCTGGAACCCGAAGATGGAGCGCTTCATCTTCGGCGTGCGCAACGACATCCACATTCTCGACCTGTCGCAGACCGTACCGATGCTGCACCAGGCGCTGCAGCTCGTGTCCGACACGGTGGCGGATGGCGGTCGCGTGCTGTTCGTGGGCACGAAGCGCCAGGCGGCGCCCGTGGTTGCCGAATCGGCGCGCCAGTGCGCGCAGTACTACGTCAATTCGCGTTGGCTCGGCGGCACGCTCACCAACTGGCAGACGATCTCGCACTCGATCGCCCGGCTCCGCGAGCTCGAGGCCCAGGAGGCCGAGGGCGGCACCGGGCTCACCAAGAAGGAGCAGCTGCTCCTCAGCCGCGAGAGGGAGCGCCTGGAGCGTGACCTCGGCGGCATCAAGGACATGGGGAACCTCCCGAACCTCCTGTTCGTGATCGACACCAACAAGGAAGCCAATGCCATCAAGGAGGCGCGCCGCCTCGGCATTCCGGTGATTGCCATCATCGACTCCAACTCGGATCCCGATCTCATCGACTACCCCGTGCCGGGGAACGACGATGCGAGCCGCGCGCTCGAGCTCTATTGCTCGCTGATGTCGAAGGCGGCGATCGACGGCATTTCACGCTCGTCGACGGCGCGCGGCGCCGATCTCGGCGCTGCTGCCGATGTGATGGAAGAGCCGGCGCTCTCCTCGCCCCAGGAAGACGCCAGGGCCGACGAATCGGAAATCAGCGCCGAGGCCTAGGCCACCGGCTACCGGCGAGGTTTTGGCAAACCCCTTCCCGCCGGTCTCGCGCGGGAAGGGGTTTCGATATAGTCCGCAAGGCGGTCGTGAGGACCGCGAGGAAGAGGTGATCGAATGTCAATCACGGCCCAGCAGGTGAAGGACCTGCGCGATGCGACGGGCGTCGGCATGATGGACTGCAAGAAGGCGCTGGCCGAGACCGGCGGCGATATGGAAGCCGCGATCGACTGGCTGAAGACGCGCGGGCTCGCCAAGGCGGCCAAGAAGGCCGGGCGCGTCGCGGCCGAAGGCCTTGTCGGCATCGCCATCGAGGGCAACCGCGGGGCCATCGTCGAGGTCAATTCGGAGACCGATTTCGTCGCCCGCAACGAGCAGTTCCAGGCGATCGTCGGCAATATTGCCAAGCTCGCGCTCGCGGCCAATGGCGATGTCACCGTGCTGTCGGAAATGGCTTATCCCGGTACCGGGCGTTCGGTTTCTTCCGAGCTCACCAATGCGATCGCCACGATTGGCGAGAACATGACGCTCCGCCGCAGCGCCGTGATCGGCGTCAAGCAAGGGGTCGTCGGCAGCTATGTGCACAACGCCGTAAAGCCCGGCCTCGGCAAGCTCGGCATCCTGGTCGGCCTCGAATCGGCCGGCAACGCGGACGTGCTCGCGGCGCTCGGAAAGCAGCTCGCCATGCACATCGCCAACACCAAGCCGCTCGCGGTCCGTCCCGAGGAGCTCGATCCTGCCGTTGTCGAGCGGGAGCGCGCCATCTTCGCCGAGCAGGCGAAGGCCTCCGGCAAGCCGGCCGAGATCGTCGCCAAGATGGTCGAGGGCCGGGTGCGCAAGTACTACGAGGAAGTGGTGCTGCTGGCCCAGACCTTCGTCATCGACGGCGAAAGCAAGGTGGCCGATGTGGTGAAGGCCGCCGAGAAGGATGCCGGCGCCCCGATCAGCGTGACCGGCTTTGTGGTCTTTGCCCTCGGCGAAGGCATCGAGAAGGACGCGACCGACTTTGCGGCCGAGGTCGCTGCGGCCGTCAAGCCGAACTGATCCCACGCCCTTCCGGCAATGCAGGGGTGCCCCACCGGGCACCCCTTTTTGCTTTCACCCGTTCGCGGCGCCCCTTGCGGACCAAGGTCACATCAGCTTAGGGAGAGGCGCGGCGCCGGCCACGGTCGAGGCTGGCCCAAAGAGTTCAGCAACGAGGGAATCGCCGGATGGGCAAATCCGCTTACAAACGGATTTTGTTGAAGGTGTCGGGCGAGGTACTGGCGGGCGACCAGTCCTTCGGCATCAAGCCGGAATTCCTCGATGCGATGGCGCGCCAGATCGTCGAGGCGGCGCACACCGGCGTCCAGATCGCTATCGTGATCGGCGCGGGCAACATCTTCCGCGGGGTGGCGGTCGCGGCGCGCGGCGCCGACCAGGTGACCGCCGACATGATGGGGATGCTCGGCACCGTCATCAACTCGCTGGCGCTGGGCGATGCGATCGGGCGGATGGGCGTACCGGTCAAGGTCTATACCAGCGTTCCCATGCCCACCATCGCCGACACCTTTACCGCCCGGGACGCTACGCTCGCCCTCGACCAGGGGTTCGTCATCGTTTGCGCAGGGGGCACCGGCAACCCGTTCTTCACGACGGATACTGCCGCCGCCCTCAAGGCGATCGAGCTCAGGTGCGACGTGCTGCTCAAGGGGACGAAGGTCGACGGCGTCTATTCGGAAGACCCGAAGAAGAACCCCGCGGCGAAGCGCTATGACACCATCGGCTATGAAGAGGTGATTGCCCGCAATCTCAAGGTCATGGACACGGCGGCTTTCGCTCTTGCCCGCGATAACGGCTTACCCATATTGGTCTACGCGCTGGGCGACGAAGGCGGCCTGATGGGGGTGCTCGACGGCCGCACGCGCAGCACGCGGGTCGGCTGACCGCAGACGGATAAGGAGTAGGAAAATGCCGGCCAAATTCTCGCTCGACGAGCTCAAGACCCGGATGCAGAAATCGATCGCGTCGCTCAAGGACGAACTGGTGGGCCTGAGGACGGGGCGCGCCAGCGCGAGCCTCCTCGAACCCGTGACGGTCGACGCCTATGGGACGCGCATGCCGCTCAGCCAGCTGGCGACGGTCACGGTGCCGGAGCCGCGCATGCTGAGCGTTCAGGTGTGGGATCGCTCGATGGCCAATGCGGTCGAAAAAGCGATCCGCGACAGCGGCCTCGGCCTCAACCCGATCGGGGAGGGGGCGGTGATCCGCGTGCCCCTGCCGGAGCTCAACGAAGAGCGGCGGCGCGAACTCACCAAGGTGGCGCATAATTACGCCGAGCAGGCCCGAGTCGCCGTGCGGCATGTCCGCCGGGACGGCATGGACCTGCTCAAGAAGCTCGAGAAGGACGGCGAGATTTCCGAGGACGACAGCCGCAAGCACGCCGACCAGGTGCAGAAGGCAACCGACAGCGCGGTCGCCGAGATCGACAACCTGGTGGCTGTCAAGGAACGGGAAATCATGCAGGTTTAGTCTGCCCTTAAGGGAGGGGCACGATGTCCGCCGATTCCGCCGTCCAGCACCAGCCGCGGTTGCGGGCGCCCCTGCGCATCCCGGCGCATATCGGCGTCATCATGGACGGCAACGGGCGCTGGGCGCGGGCGCGCGGCAAGCCACGCACCGAGGGGCATGTGGCCGGGGTGAAGGCGCTGCGGCGCCTCGTCGAACTGTGCATCCGCTATGAGGTCGCCTACCTCACGGTCTTCAGCTTCTCGTCGGAGAACTGGGCGCGGCCGCGGGACGAGGTGCGCTTCATCTTCGGGCTGCTGCACCGTTTCGTCGCCTCCGACCTCGAATCGCTGATCCGCAACAACGTCAAGGTCAGGATCATCGGCGCCCGGCGCGACCTCGATGCGCCCATGCAGCGCCTCATTGCCGACGTCGAGGCCAAGACTGAGGCCAATACCGGCCTCAACCTCGTGGTCGCCTTCAACTACGGCGCCAAGGCGGAGATCGCCGAAGCGACCCGGCGCATCGCGCGGGCCGTGGCGGCGGGCCGTCTCGACCCCGAGCAGATCGACGAGGAAACCATTGCGCGCGAGCTCTATACGGCCGGCATGCCGGATCCGGATGTGATCATCCGCACCTCCGGGGAGCAGCGCGTGTCCAATTTCCTGCTGTGGCAGGCGGCCTATTCGGAGTTCATTTTCGTGCGCGAGCACTGGCCCGATTTCGACGAGGAGACGTTCGTTCGCGTGCTCGAGGAGTTTTCGGCGCGCGAACGCCGTTTTGGGGGCCTCGAGGCGCAAAGTCTGTGAGCCGGAGCGGGGAGGCGAGCGACGGCAGCCGCAGGCGGCGTCCCAACTGGGGGGACCTCGGTCCCAGGCTCATCTCCGCCATCGTCCTCGTGCCGCTGACGGCACTGGCCCTCTATTTCGACGGCTACCTCTTCGCCCTCCTCGTCGGGGCCGCGTTTTCCGGCGCCTATCGCGAGTGGGAGACGATGGTGACGCTCAAGCCGCTCACCCCCTTCGGCTGGGTGTTGCTGGCCTTCCCTGTGATCACCGCATTGGTGTTCCAGCTGCTGGGCGGACCGGCGGCGCTCGGCATCACCGCGGTGGGAGCGCTCACCGCGCTGGCAGGCCGCGGCGAGGCGGCCGCCTGGCGCGCAGCCGGCATCGTCTATTTCGGCCTCGTCGTGCTGGCCGTGCTTTCGATCCGCGACAGCGCCGATCCGGGAAGCGGCATCTTTGCCGGTGTGTTTCTCGGGCTCGTCGTGTGGCTCACGGATACCGGGGCCTTCTTCACCGGCCGGCAGGTCGGGGGAGAAAAGCTTGCGCCCGATATTTCTCCCGCCAAAACCTGGTCCGGCGCCCTTGGGGGCCTCGCGCTCGGGACCATTGTCGGCACGACCTTCTGGCATTTCTTCACGGCTTCCCCGCTCTGGATCGGGGTCGTGCTCTCGGCCGCGCTGAGCGTCCTCGGGCAGTTGGGCGACCTCTCCGAGAGCGCCCTCAAGCGGCGCTTCCGGATCAAGGACAGCGGGGATATCATCCCGGGCCATGGCGGGCTGATGGATCGGCTCGACAGCGTGACGTTCGGCGCCTTCTTCCTATATATCGTCGGCGTCGCGCACCTCGGGGCCGGCGGTATCGCCGCGGGGGTGCTCAACTGGTGACGGGGCGGTTCGGCGGCGGGCGCCGAAATGTCAACGCAATGGTGGGGCAAGCCGTGCGCCCCCGGGCCGCGAGGGGAAACTCGGGGCAGGCAACCGCGATCGAGGTTTCATGCTGAGTGCCGTCCCGATGCTGCTCTCCTACATCCTGCCGTTTCTGGTGGTGCTCACCGTCATCGTCTTCGTGCACGAGATGGGGCATTACCTCGTGGCCCGCTGGAACGGCATCGCGATCCAGACCTTTTCGATCGGCTTCGGCCCGGAGCTGTTCGGCTTCAACGACAGGGCGGGCACGCGCTGGCGCATTTCCCTGATTCCGCTCGGCGGATACGTCCGCTTCGTGGGCGACATGAACGCCACGAGCGCAACGCCGGACATGGATATCATCGAAAATGCCGGGCCGGAGCTCAGGCCGCGCCTCTTCGTCAACAAGAGCGTCTGGGCGCGAATCGCGGTTGCGGCGGCGGGACCGGCCGCCAACGTCATCTTCACCTTCGTTGTGCTCTACGCCCTGCTGCTGGGCTATGGCCGCTACGAAATCCCGCCGGTGATCGGCGACGTCGTCGCCGGCGGCGTTGCCGAGCATGCGGGGCTCAGGGCGGGCGACCGCATCCTCGCGGTCGATGGGTTCACCGTCAAAGGCTTCGAGGATTTCCAGCGGTTGATTTCGACCGCGCCGGACCGGCCGGTGACCATCGTCCTCGAGCGCGACGGCGCCGACAAGACGCTCGTGCTCACGCCGGAAGCCACCAACCAGCCGGACATCTTCGGCACGGTGCACCGCACAGGGCGAATCGGGGTGAGCCGGACAGTGAGCGCCAGCGACGTGACGCTCTATCGCCCAAACCCGATCGAAGCCCTCTCGATGACGGGCGAGGAGGTGCGCTTCATCATCGACCGCACGGTCGGCTTCCTCGGCGACCTCGTCGTCGGGCGGGGCGATGTGAAGGAGCTGGGCGGACCGGTGAAGGTCGCCAAGGTCTCGGGCGAGGTCGCAACGCTCGGCATAGTCGCGCTCATCAACCTCATGGCGCTCCTTTCCCTCAACATCGGGATCTTCAACCTGCTGCCCGTGCCGATGCTGGACGGCGGGCACCTTCTCTATTTCATCATCGAGGCGGCGAGGGGGCGTCCGCTGAGCCAGCGGGTGCAGGAAATCGGCTTTCGGGTGGGGCTGGCGCTCGTCTTCACGCTGACGATTTTCACCCTTTACAACGACCTTTTCTGAGGTCGTTACCAAACCGTAAAACCCAATCGATTCGGGGTGTTGCAGGAAAACCCGCTGCCAATCTTTTGGTAACGCAACGGCCCCCATCGCCTTGCCCTTGGTAAAAAAAGCAGTAAAAGCTTGAGGTGGAGTCAGCTGGGGGAGGCGCGCTCGTGTGCGTTCTCGGCGGCAAGTCGCAAGGGCAGCAACAATATGAATGATCGTTACAAGCTGATGCGCAGCGTGATCCTGGCGCTGGCACTTCTGCTCGCGGCGCCCCTGATGGGCATCACGCCGATGATCGGGGCGAGCGCGGCGCAGGCCGCCGTGGTGAGCAAGATCAGCGTATCGGGCAATCACACGGTCGATTCGCAGACGATCATGGCGATCATCCCCGTGAAGGTCGGCCAGGCGTCCTCGCCTGACCTGCTCAGCGCCTCGACCGCCGCCCTCTACAAGACCGGCTTCTTCAAGTCGGCGACGGTGACGCAGTCCGGCTCGATCGTTTTCGTCAAGGTCGTCGAAAACCCGACCGTGGCCGCGGTGCTGTTTCAGGGCAACCAGCGATTCTCCGATGCCGAGCTGCTCACGATGGTGAGCGTCTCCTCCCGCAGCGGCTATTCGCCCGATCGCGTGCAGACGGACATCGCCTCGATCAAGGCCGCCTACACGCAGGCCGGCTACACCAATGTGAGCGTCACGGCGAAGACCGAATCGGTCGGCGGCGGGCGCACCCGCATCACCTTCGTCATCAATGAAGGCACGCGCTCGGGAATCGCGGCGATCAACTTCACCGGCAACCACGCCTTCAATTCGGGCACGCTCAAGGGCGTGATCCGCACCCACGAGACGGGCTGGCTCAGCTGGCTGCTGCATGACGACAGCTATGACGAGCAGCAGCTCGAGATCGATAAGCAGCTGATCCGCATGTACTACGCCAACCACGGCTACCCCGACGCGCAGGTGACGGCGGCCGTGGCGCAGTACGACGCCAGCCGGAACGGGTACTTCATCACCTATTCCATCCAGGAGGGCGACCACTACACCTTTGGCCCGATGGCGGTCGAAACCAGCATTCCGAATCTCCAGACGGATTCGCTGCGCGACACGATCCGGACCAATACGGGCGGCAGCTATTCGCAGGCCGAGCTCCAGAAGACCGCTTCGGACATGGCGTTCGCGGCGACTTCCCAGGGGTACCCCTTCGCCGATGTGCGTCCGCGCGTCGACCGCGACCTGGTCAACCACCGGCTGGACATCACCTACCTCGTGGACAACGGGCCGCGCGTCTATGTCGAGCGGATCAACATCACCGGCAATCTCAAGACGCGTGACTTCGTGATCCGGCGCGAGCTCGATTTCTCCGAAGGCGACCCCTTCAACCAGGCGCTGCTGGCCCGCGACCGCGAGCACATCATGGGCCTCGGCTTCTTCAAGTCGGTGGATATCACCACCGAGCCGGGCAGCGCGCCGGACAAGGTCATCATCGACATTGCCGTGGTCGAGCAGTCGACCGGCGATTATGGCATCACGGCCGGCTATTCGACGCAGGACGGCATTTTGGGCGAGGTCTCGCTTACCGAGCGCAACTTCCTCGGCCGCGGCCAGTATGTCCGCGCCGCCGTGGGTGCCTCGGGTTCGGGCAAGACGTTCGACTTCTCGTTCACCGAGCCGCGCTTCATGGGGCTCAAGATTTCGACGGGCTTCGACGTCTACGACCACATCGCCAGCCAGACGCAGACCAGCTACTACGGCCTGACGACGATTGGCGGGCAGGTCCGCGCCGGCATGCCGATCACCGACGCGCTCTCGGGCAACGTGTTCCTGGGTGCCGAGCAGAAGAGCTATGCCACGAGCGGCAACTGCTTCGACTCGAGCGGCAACTCGGTTGCCTGTACCGATCCGACGTCGACGGGGTCGACCTGGCCGACTTCGCAGGTCGTGATGGATGGCACGGTCTTCCACAAGGCGTTCGTCGGCTACAACCTCAACTACACCACGCTCGACGATCCCAAGCACCCGACGAGCGGCATCTATGCGATCCTGTCGCAGCAGTATGACGGGTGGGACTACAACTACCTCAAGACCGAGGTGAAGGGCCGCTACTTCATGCCGCTCGCCGACACGGGGATCGTGGCGAGCGTGCGGAGCCAGGCGGGCATCATCAACAACTTCAGCGGCGGCAACATCAGCGCGCTGGAGGCGTTCCACCCCGGTGCCAGCCTGCTGCGCAGCTTCCAGTCCTATGGGCCGACGCTGCTGCCGAACAACAACTGCACCGCCTACGCCGGCAGCAATTGCGGCCTGACGCAGGGCGAGCAGCTGGGTGCCGTCGCCTATGCCGGCATCTCGGGCGAGCTCAAGTCGCCGATCCCGATGCTGCCGGAATCCTACGGGCTGTCGGCCGCGGTCTGGGGCGATGCGGCCTGGATTTCGGATGCCGAGCCGGCGCACTTTGCCGGCAACCTCGACCCGGGCAGCGTCGGGGTGCCGATCCGGGCCTCGGTTGGTGGCTCGCTGATCTGGGACTCGCCGTTCGGGCCTCTCCGTGCGGATGTCGGTTACCCGGTGCTCAAGGCGCCGTCGGATATCCCGCAGGTCTTCCAGATCTCGCTGCAGTCGCTGCTCTAGCGGCGGCCTCAGAAAAAAGACCTCTGCGCGGCGGGCTCCCGGGCCCGCCGCTTGCTTTTTCGGGCAGGCGGGGCTTGACCGCCTGAGCCGATTCCGCTTTGCCGAAGGCGTTTCGACGGGATGAGCCGGCCATGTACGACATCAACTGGATCAGGGCGAATGCCGCGGTTTTCGATCGCGGCCTCGAGCGCCGCGGCCTCGGGCCGCTGAGCGAAAAACTGCTCGCGATCGACGCGCGGCGCCGGGCGGCGATCCTCTCGCTCAACGAATTGCAGGAGAAGCGCAACCGGGCCTCCAAGGAGATCGGCCAGGCCAAGGCGCAAAGGGACGAGGCCCGCGCGGCAGCGCTGATGGCGGAGGTCGCGGCGCTCAAGGACAACATCCCGGCGGCCGAGGCGGCAGGCCGGGAGGCCCAGGCCGAGCTCGATGGGGAGCTTGCGGCAATCCCGAACCTGCCGCTCGACGACGTGCCGGACGGGCCGGACGAGACCGCGAACGTCGAGTATTTCGGGCGCAA
>DASZTU010000326.1:0-3227 GCA_035547975.1 Devosiaceae bacterium
CAGCGAGGCAGTCGCGGCCGAAAGATGGGTGACGAGGAGCGCCATGCCGGCATCGGCGCCGGCGGCCACGGCGCTCCCGGCATTGAAGCCGAACCAGCCGACCCAGAGCATCGAGGCGCCGACCATCACCATCCAGGGCGCGTGCGGCGGCTTGACCGCGTGCGGGAAGCCGCGCCGCCCGCCGAGCATGAAGGCGATCACCAGCGCCGAAACGCCCGCCGTGACGTGGACCACGATGCCGCCGGCAAAATCCATCACCCCCAGTTGCGCGAGCCAGCCGCTGCCCCAGACCCAGTGGGCGACCGGCGCATAGACGACGAGGAGCCAAAGCCCTGAAAAGAGCAGCACCGCCGCGAAGCGGATGCGCTCGACATAGGCGCCCACGATGAGGGCCGGTGTGATGATCGCAAAGGTCATCTGGAACATCAGGAACACGGATTCGGGGACGTGCGTGTTCGGAAACACCGCGGTGCGGCTGAGGCCGACGAGGAACAGCCGGCCGGCGCCGCCGAGCAGGCTCGCGGTGCCGTCGAAGGCGAGGCTATAGCCCGCGACGAACCAGAGGAGCGAGGCGAGGCAGGTGATCGCGAGGCACTGGACGAGGACCGAGAGCACGCTGCGCGACTGGACGAGGCCGCCATAGAAGAGCGCGAGCCCCGGGAGCGTCATGAAAAGCACCAGCGCCGTGGATGTGAGCATCCAGGCCGAATCGCCCGTGTCGATCATGCTGCCCCCCGAACTCCCCGCCGCCTTTTTAAGCAGTGCCCTTGCGCAAGGCAAACGATTTGCCCCTTTCGCAGGCAGGGCCGCGCCACGCCCCGCATGCGCCTGCCATGACCGGCATGCCCTGCCCTCCTTGGGAACCCTCCTTGGGACTCCCATTCCGCCCCGGCTGTGCTATCGCTCCCGGCGCCAGCAGGAGGACGATTGGGCATGGCCGAGGCCGACGAATTCGCGCGCTATCCGAGCCTCAAAGGCCGGGTGACCTTCATCACCGGCGGATCGACCGGCATCGGGGCCGAACTCGTCGCGCAGTTCGTGCGGCAGGGGGCGCGCGTCGCTTTCGTCGATATCGACGAAGAGGGCGCCGAAAAGCTCATGGCTGGTCTCGAGAAGGAGGGGCTCGAGCGGCCGCGCTTCCTTCGTTGTGATGTCCGGGACATTCCCGCGCTCCAGGCGGCGATCGCCGATGTCGGCAAGGAATTCGGGCCCATCCGGGCGCTCGTCAACAATGTCGCCAATGACCAGCGGCACCCCTATGAGACGGTCACGCCCGAGTTTTGGGACAATGTCCAGGCAATCAATTTCCGCCCGCACTTCTTCGCCATCCAGGCGGTCGCGCCGATGATGAAGTCGGTGGGGGGCGGCTCGATCATCAATTTTGGCTCGCTCAGCTGGCACGCCAATTTCAGCCAGATGGCCGGCTACATGAGCGCCAAGGCCGCGATCGAGGGGCTGACGCGCGCCATGGCGCGGGAGCTCGGACCCGACAATATCCGCGTCAACTGCGTGGTCCCGGGCTGGATCATGACGGAGCGGCAACTGAGCCTCTGGCTCACGCCCGAGGCCGACGCCGACCGGATGAAGGCACAGTGCCTCAAGGACCGCGTCTATCCGGCGGATGTCGCCCGCATGGTGCTCTGGCTCGCGGCCGACGACAGCCGCATGTGCACCAACCAGAACTACGTCGTCGATGGCGGCTGGATCTGATCCCGCCGGCCACTGCCTTCCTCCCCTCACCTCTCGCGCAGACGGACCATCATGAAGATCACCGCCATCAAGCCCTACCCCACCTGGGTCGGTCACCGGAACCAGCTCATCGTCAAGGTCGAGACCGACGAGGGCATCTATGGCTGGGGTGAAAGCGGTCTGTCGGGCCGCGAGAAGGCGGTGGCGGGCGCCATCGAACATTATCGCGAGTGGCTGATCGGCAAGGACCCGTTCGCGACCGGCGCCATCTGGCAGGAAATGTACCGCAGCCAGTATTTCGAGGGCGGGCGGGTGCTGCAGGCCGCCATTTCCGCGATCGACATCGCGCTCCACGACATCAAGGGCAAGGCCCTCGGCGTGCCGGTCCACCAGTTGCTCGGCGGCAAGCAGCGCAACGTCATTCCGACTTTCTCTTCGACCACCGCCGCCCCCGGCGAGGAAATGCTCGCCCAGGCGCGCTGGCTCAGGGAGCAGGGCTGGGACGCCATCCGCTTCTTCCCGCAGGGCGCCGACGAAGAGGGCATTCACGAGCCGCGCGAGTCCATCGCCGCGACCGCGAAGTGGCTGGTCAAGGCGCGCGAGGAACTCGGCGACGGCGTGGTGCTCGGCATCGACTATCACCATCGCCTCTCGGTCGCCGAGACGGCGAGCTTTTGCCAGAAAATGCCGTCCGGCACGCTCGACTTCCTCGAGGAGCCGATCCGCGACGAGACCCCCGAGGCCTATGAATCGTTGCGCACGCTGGTCGACGTGCCGTTCGCGATCGGCGAGGAGTTCGCCTCGAAGTGGCAGTTTTTGCCTTACATCGAGCGCGGCATCCACCAGTTCAACCGCATCGACATCTGCAATGTGGGCGGATTGACCGAAGCGATGAAGGTCGCCGGCTGGAGCGAAGCGCACTACGTCGACATGATGCCCCACAACCCGCTCGGGCCGATCTGCACCGCCGCGACGATCCACTTTTCCGCCGCGGTCGCCAATTTCGCCTGGCTCGAAACGCGCGCGACGGCGACCGAGCTTTACAACCGGGGCGACAATTCCGAGCTCTTCCCGGTGCAGCCGCGCCTCGAGGGCGCTGTCTACCCGGTGCCCGACGGCCCGGGGCTCGGCGTCGAGGTGGACGAGGCGGCGGTGCAAAAGCAGGCGTTCAAGTTCTGGGAGGCGCCGAAATGGCGCCGCCGCGACGGCTCGGTGACCAATTGGTAGAGCCGTTGCCCCTGGGGCCCCTCGAGGGCCCGGCCTACGAAACCGTCGATCCCGCCTTTGCCCCGCTTGCCCTGCCTGATGCGCGGGTTGAACGGATCTGGACCGGCGGCAAATGGGTCGAGGGACCGGCCTGGCTCGCGGAGAGCGGTCTCCTCGTCTGGTCGGATATTCCCAACAACCGCATGCTCGCCTGGCGCGAAGCGAGCGGGGAGGTCTCGGTATTCCGCGCGCCGGCGAACGGGGCCAACGGCAACACGGTCGACCGCGAGGGGCGGCTCGTCACCTGCGAGCAGTACACGCGCCGGATCACC
>DASZTU010000327.1:0-7709 GCA_035547975.1 Devosiaceae bacterium
ATGGGGATCGACCGTCTCGCCATGCTGAAATACGGCATGCACGATCTGCGCGCCTTCTTCGAGGCCGACAAGCGCTGGCTCGACCACTACGGCTTCCGCCCGCTCGACCTGCCGACGCTGTTCGGGGGCCTCTCGTCGTGACCGACGAGATCACCACCTTCGTCGTGACCGACATCGAGGCGGACGGGCCGAACCCGCGCCGCTCCTCGATGCTGAGCTTCGCGTCGGTCGCCTGCGACGTGCGGGGAGAGGTGCTCGGCGAGTTCGAGGCGGTGCTCGAGCCGCGCCCCGACCGCCAGCCCGACGAAACGACCATGGCGTGGTGGGCGACGCAGCCCGCGGCCTGGAAGGCGGCGACCGAAGGCGCCGAGCCCGCCGAGACGGTGATGCCGCGCTACGCCGACTGGGTCGAGAGCCTTCCCGGCCAGCGTGTCTTCGCGGCGGCGCCGATGATCTTCGACGGCCTCTGGATGGACGAGTATCTCGACACCTTCGCCGGCACGCGCGTCCTCGGCGGACCGTTCAAGACGCGGCAGATTTTTCGCGGCGGCGGGGTCTGTCTCTACACCATGGCCGGAACGCTGCGCGGCGCCCCCTATCTCAAATGGGGCATGCAGCGCGTGCCGACCGAGTGGTATGGCAACATCGTCCACACCCACAAGGCCATCGATGACGCGCGCGGCTTCGCCAACGTCCTCGCCAAGCTGTTCGAGCTCTCCGGAGAGCTCGACTACGTCGAGGCTGCCGAAAGCAACTACCGATGACGTCGGCCAACAGCGTCCGCCCGGTCGGTTCGGCCGCGCCCGGGCCCGCCACGCCCCCGACCGGCACCTGCACCTTCCAACACGGGTCATGAGATGAAATTCACCCTGGACTGGCTCAAGGAGCATCTCGAGACCACGGCTTCCGCCGAGGAGGTTGCAACCGCGCTCACGACCGTGGGCCTCGAGGTCGAATCGGTCGAGGACCAGGCAGCGGCGCTGAAACCCTTCGTCGTCGCCTATGTCGCCGAAGCCGGGCCGCACCCCAATTCCGACCATCTCAAGGTCTGCAAGGTCGATGCCGGCACGGGCACGCTGATCGACGTGGTGTGCGGCGCGCCCAACGCCCGGACCGGCATGAAATCGGTCTTCGCCTTCCCCGGGACCTACATTCCCGGCAAGGATTTTGTCCTCAAGGAGGGGGTCGTCATCCGCGGCCAGAAGAGCAATGGCATGCTCTGCTCGGCCATGGAGCTCGAGCTTTCCGATGACCACGAGGGCATCATCACCCTGCCCGACGATGCGCCGGTCGGCGTTTCCTATGCCGAATACGCCAAGCTTGGCGGCGTGGTTTTCGACATCTCGATCACCCCCAATCGCGGCGATTGTGCCGGCGTGCACGGCATTGCGCGCGACCTTGCGGCCTTCGGCCTCGGCGCGCTGAAGAACGATCGCATCGCGCCCGTGCCGGCGACGGCCCTGGGCCCGGGGCCGGTCGGCGTCGAGCTGCGGTTCGGGGAAGGCGAGCCCGAGGCCTGCCGCATGTTCGCCGGCCGGCTGATCCGCGGTGTCAGGAACGGCCCGTCGCCCGACTGGCTGCAGGCACGCCTTCGCGCCGTCGGCCTGAGGCCGATCAGCGCCCTCGTGGACATCACCAATTTCATCACCTACGACCGCGCTCGGCCGCTGCATGTGTTCGATGCGGCCAAGCTCAAGGGCAACGTCCACGCCCGCATGGCACGGGAGGGTGAGAGTCTCCTGGCCCTCGATGGCAAGAGCTACGCCCTCGATCCCTCGATCTGCGTCATCGCCGACGACTCGGGCGCCATCTCGATCGGCGGCATCATGGGCGGACAATCGACCGGCTCGTCCGAGGCGACGACCGACGTCTTCATCGAAAGCGCCTGGTTCGAGCCGATGGTCATCGCGGCGGCGGGCCGCAAGCTCGGCATCAACTCGGACGCGCGCTACCGCTTCGAGCGCACCGTCGATCCCGAGAGCCTGCTTCCCGGCCTCGAGCTCGCGACCCGCATGGTGCTCGAGCTTTGCGGGGGAGAGGCGCACGAGATCGTCGTTGCGGGCCATGTCGAAAGCCCGCGCACCGCGATCGAATTCCCCCTTGGCGAGGTCAGGCGCCTCACCGGCCTCGACCTGCCGGCGGGCGAGATCACCGGCATTCTCCAGCGTCTCGGCTTTTCGGTCGAAGGGAGCGGGCCGTTCTACGGCGTCGTGGTGCCCTCCTGGCGCCCCGACGTGACGCAGAAGGCCGACCTCGTCGAGGAGGTGATGCGGATGGCCGGCGTCGACAACGTGCCCGTCGTCCCGCTGCCGCGGCCCGCAAGCGTTGCGCCAAGAGTCCTGACCGTCGGGCAGAACCGCCGGCGGCTGGTGCGCCGCGCGCTGGCCGCCCGCGGTCTCGACGAGGCGGTCACCTGGTCCTTCATCTCGGCCGACGAAGCGCGCCGCTTCGGGGGCGGCGCCGAAGAGCTCAAGCTCGCCAACGCCATCGGGCCGGACATGACCGATATGCGGCCCTCGCTCCTCCCCGGCCTGCTGGGGGCGGCGCGGCGCAACGCCCACAGGGGCTTTCCCGATCTCGCCCTCTTCGAGGTGGGCCAGGTGTTTCAGTCGAGCCGCCCCGAGGGCCAGCACACCTACGCCAGCGCCGTCCGTACCGGCACCGCCGGCCCCGGGGGCGGCGGGCGCCACTGGCGCGACAAGGCGCGGCCTGTCGACGCCTTCGACGCCAAGGCGGATCTCGCAGCCGTGCTCGATCTCCTCGGCCTCGATATCGACAAGCTGCAGCTCGTTGCCGAACCGGCCCCGTGGGCCCATCCCGGTCGCGGCGGCCGCGTCCAGCTCGGCCCCAAGGCGCCGATCGCCTGGTTCGGCGAACTCCATCCGGCCTGGCTCGAGGCGCTCGACATCGAGGGTCCCGTCGCCGCCTTCGAGCTCGACCTCGATGCGGTCCCCGAGCCGCGGCGCCGGCCGGCGCGGACGAAGCCCCCGCTCGAGCTCTCCGACCTGATGCCGCTGCGGCGCGACTTCGCCTTCGTCCTCGACCGCAACGTGCCGGCGGCAACCGTCATGCGCGCCGCCCGCAATGCCGAAAAGAACCTCATCACCAGCGTCTCGGTTTTCGACGTGTTCGAAGGCGCCCATCTGGGTGAGGGCAAGAAGTCACTCGCCATCGAGGTGATGCTGCAGCCGCGCGACAAGACCTTGACGGATGAAGAGATTGACAGAATCTCTCAGGCCATCGTGGCGGCTGTCGAAAAGGCGACGGGCGGTGTCTTGCGGCGCTAGGGTCCGCCGAGATTTCGCCGGATGTCGCGGCGAGACTTGGATTGATCTGCAGGAACCCAGGACCGCGTTCCGGCGGGCGGCAGGCCCGGCGCGAATCGCGATCCCGGCCTTGCGGGAGTAATCTGCCGGAAGGGCGGTCCACCGGAGAATTTCCGGTGCGCCACCAGCCGGGTGTAGTGGCGGTGCCTTTGCCGGCGGGGCGGCGGGCGGGGCACGCCGGAGCGGGTAGGGCGGCGACCGGTCACCGGGTGACGTCCGCGCGAGTTGGAGAAGGCAGGGGGGACCGTTTGAGTGACCGCTGGCTGCTTCCGTCCGGGCATTCGGCAGCGTTCCTGCCGGAGAGCTCGCCGCTTCGCCGCATGCCGCGTGGGCCGCGCCGGCCGCGGCCGAAGAATTTCGTCCTCGATAAATTCGAGACCCGCGCCCTCGTCTACGATGCCTTCTGGCACGCCGACGGTCACCGTATCCTCTTGGTCGGCCCACCCCCGCTGAATCTCTGGCGGCAATTCCATCACGCGCGCTATCTGGCGCTGCCGTCGCGGACGCCGCTCGAATCGACCTATCACGCCTCCGCCTCGGTGATGCTGACCGAGCTCAGGGGCGCGCCGGCCGGCACCACGGCGGTCGAGCTGCAATTCGCGCACGACAGGTTCGAGCTGCCGCTGCAGCAGAATTCGGCCGCGGCGCTTGCCGGGCGGCGCGTGCTCTTCACGCTCTCCAAGGACAATGAGCTCGCCTGGATTCGCGAATGGGCGCACTACCACGCCAGCATGCAGGGCGTGGATGCCGTCGTCCTCTTCGACAACGGCTCGAGCCGCTATGGCACCGCCGAGATCGAGGCGACGCTGCGCTCGGTCAACGGCATCCGCCACGCGGCGGTCCTGTCGCTGCCCTACCGCTATGGGGCGACGGACCTCGCGGTCCTCTCCAACCCCTATTACGGCCTCTTCCTCCAGATCGCGACGATGAGCATCGCGCTCCGGCGCTATGCCCCGAAAGCCGCGGGGCTCCTCAACTGCGACATCGACGAGCTCGCGGCGAGCCCCCCCGGCACGACCGTCTTCGACCTCGCCGAGGCCTCGCCGCACGGTCTCGTGGTGATGCGCGGCCAGTTCATCGAGGCGGTGCGCACCACCGCGCCCGATGGGCACGTCGCCACCCATCGCGACTTCATGAGCCGCCGCCGCGACCCCATCACGCGCCTCTCGCGGCCGCGCAAATGGGCGCTCGATCCCCGGCGGTCCTGGGTCGCCGACCTCAACGTCCACCCCTATATGCACTGGATCGAGGGACGCCCCTGGTTCGGCAAGACCCAGCCGCCCGGAATGTTCCACTGGCACTTTCGCGCCATCAACACGAACTGGAAAGAAAAACGCACCGATACCTCGCACCTGACGCCGGCCGACCTCGAAATCGACGAACGCTTCGCCGCGGTGGTCAGCGATCCGGCGTTTTCCGGCGAGGCGAAGGCGGCCGAGTGAGAGGCTTGGCTCTCGACGAAAGTGCGGATGCGCACCAGTCCTTGATCGTCTCCGGGATGCCCACGGCCGGTCCCGCGGCGGTGCCGTTACGGTGACCGGAAGCCGGATGCAGAAGGGCTTGCTTTTCGACACGCTGCTTCGCCGGGCCCTGCTCGCGGTCACGCTGGTCCTCCCGTGCCTGCTGGGATTTCTGGCGACCTACGCCCTGCTGATCCTGGGACTCGTGGCGATCGGCTGGCTGCTGCTGCCGGGCCAGCGCGCGCGCCTCCGCCTCGACACGACGGGCGCCCTCCTGCTGGTCGGCTTTGCCGGGCTTGCCCTCATCATCGCCATCGACGCGCTAGCGACCGGCCACCCCCGGGACGTCATCTACGCGCTCGATTTTGGCATGCTGCTGCTCTATGGCCCCCTCGTCTCGCTCTATGGACGCGCCGCCGGGCCAGCCAATGCGGTGCTCGTTGCCGACCTCGCGCTTGCCGGCACGGTGCTCGCCGCCCTGATGGCCGGCGGCCAGGAGCTGCTGTTCCATCCCCAGCGCGTCGGCTACGGCGTCTACGACCCGATCCGGCTCGGCGATACGACCCTGCTGCTGAGTTTTTTCGCGCTGATGGGCATCCGCGCCCGCGAGGGCGCGCGACGCTGGGTTTACCTCGTCGCGCCGGTTCTCGCGGCGGGCGTGGGCGTCCTCGCGGGCGCCCGCTCGGCCATGCTCGTGCTGCCGGCCCTCGTCGTCGTGGCCGTGGCGCTGCTGATCCGCCGCCGGCTCGTTGCGGCCCTGGTCGGCGGCGGGGCGCTGGCGCTCGTCGGGCTCGGCGGGGCGCTCGCGATCGCCGTCCACGATTCGCGCGTCACGAGCATAATCGTCCTGGCGCGGCAACTGTTCGGCGACCACCAGATCGCCGACGAGGCGACGCGGCAGCGCTTCGCGCTCTACGAGGCGGGTGCCGAGGTGTTCGGCCAGGCGCCGGCGCTCGGCGTCGGTTGGCACCGCCGCATGGCGGAGGTCACGGCCCACCTCGCGCCGGGCGACAAGCGCCTCGGCACCTTGCCCCACCTCCACAACGAGGTGCTGAACTTCGCCGTGGGCACCGGCCTTGCGGGCGTCGCGATCTACGCCCTGCTGCTTGCGGCCCCGGTCGTCGGCCTGCTGCTCTCGCCACGCGACCGCCTGTATCCCGCCCGCCGCTATGGCGTGGGGGTGCTCGTCGTCGGCTATGTGGCGCTCGGCCTCGCCGACGTGATGCTGGGCTTCGAGACACACACCGCGCTTTATGTGGCGTGGGCGGCGGTGCTGCTGGGCTATTGCCGGGAGGCGTCGCCCGCGACGCGCTGGAGCGTCTTCCGGCGGGAATAGGTCAGTAGCCGAGCGCGAGCCCGTCCTTCCGGTGTTCCGAGCCACCGAAGAGGAGTCCGCGCTTGTGGTCGATCCAGATGGCCTGGCACCCTCCGAGCGGCTCAACGCGCGCCACGCGATGGCCGCGCGCCGCGAGATCGGCCGCAATGGGCTCGGCAATGGTGGTTTCGAGCTGCAGCGTGCCGCGGAAGGCGAAGCTGCGCGGTTGCTCGTTCGCCTGCTGCGGGTTGAGGCCGCGGTCGAGCATCTGGCTGAGGAAATGCGCGTGTCCGGTCGCCTGGTACTGGCCGCCCATCACCCCGAACGGCATCAGCGTCTGTCCATCCTTGCGCAGCAGGGCCGGGATGATGGTGTGGAGCGGGCGCTTGCCGCCGGCGGCCGCGTTGGGATGCCCCGGCTGCAGCGAGAAGCCGCAGCCGCGGTTCTGCAGCAGGACCCCCGACTTCTGGGCGAAGATGCCGCTGCCGAACGAGCTGAAGATCGAATTGATGAAGGACACGGCGTTGCGGTCGCGGTCGACCACCGAGATGTAAACCGTGTCGCGATGGTCGGGCAGCACCCATTGCGTGTCCTCCGAGGCGCGGCGCGGATCGATCCGCGCGCGAAGTGCATCGATCGCGCGCTCGCCGAGCACGTCGTCGAGCTCGAAACGGATGTGGTCGGGGTCGGCGACGAGCGCGTCCCGCTGGGCATAGGCCGCCTTCGTCGCCTCGGCGAGGAGGTGGATGCGGTCGGCCTCCGTAAGCCTCGGATCGGCGAGATCGAAGCCGTCGAGAATGCGCGCGATGATGAGTGCGGCGAGTCCCTGCCCGTTGGGCGGACATTCGAGGAGCTCATAACCGCGATAGAGAGCCGAGATCGGCAGCGTGTCGCGGCCGCGGTAGCTGGCGAAGTCGGCTTCCGTGTGGACGCCCCCGAGCGAGCGCAGGGTCGCAACGATATCGGCCGCGACCTCGCCGGAGTAGAACGCCGCGCGCCCCCGCTCGGCGATGCCGCGCAGCGTCCTGCCGAGCGCCGGAGTGGCCAGCTTGTCGCCGATCTGCGGCGGCTTCCCGCCCGGCAAAAACTGTTGCGCGGCCGTCGGGTTGGCGACGCGCCGCCACGCATTGGCCCAGTCGTGCGCCACGCGCGGCATCACGCGGTAGCCGTTCTCGGCAAAGCCGATGGCCGCCTCGAGCACGCGCCCGAGCGGCAGCCGGCCGTATTTCTCGGTCAGCCGGCACCAGGCGTCGACGGCCCCGGGGATGGTCACGGCGTGCGGCGAGTCTTCGGGAATGGCGGTGAGGCCGCCCGCGCGCAACGTCTCGAGGTCGAGCCCGGCCGGCGCCGTCCCCGATCCGTTGTAGGATTCGACTGGCCCGTTCGCCGGCGAGATGATCGCGAAGACATCGCCCCCGACGCCCGTCATCAGCGGGTCGACGACCCCCTGCACGGCCGCCGCCGCGCCGGCGGCGTCGACGGCGCTGCCGCCGGCGCGCAGGATATCGAGCCCGGCGAGCGTCGCGAGCGGATGGGAGGTCGCGACCATGCCGTTCTCGGCGATGGCGACCGAGCGCCCGGGCGCGGCGAAATCCCGACTGAAGTCCA
>DASZTU010000328.1:0-2163 GCA_035547975.1 Devosiaceae bacterium
AGGGCAAAGAGGGCGAGGCCGCTGTCGGCGCTTCCCGTGGCCGAGGTGGCGCCCTTGGCTGCCGCCCGCCGGATCAGGAAATCGAGCGCCGCATCGAGTGCGGAATCCGCGAGGTCGGCAAGCGCGGCGGTCGATTGCGCGGTGCTCCAGGCGCCCCCGACCTCGGCCACCGCCGCGAGCAGCGCCAGCCGCCCTTTGCCCTGCCGCAGCCGGACGGCGAGCGCCGTCTCGTCCTCGATCTGCTGTCCCGCGCCCCGCAACTCGGCGAGTTCGGCGGCGAGCGCTCGGTCGGCGCCGGTCCCGAGGGCCCCGGCGAGCCATTCGGCATGCGCCCGCGCCAACTCGAAGAGATAGGGCGCCGTCGCAAGGAGCGGCCCAAGGGTCGCCCGCGCCCCCTCGATGGGCTCCCGCTGCGCCGCTGGCAGGGCGGCCATCCACGCCTCGACCTCAGGATGCGGGAACTCGGGCAGCGGGTTGAGCAGCATGGCCATTTTTCCGGCATAGCCGGGCGTGCTCCCGGCGGCAACCCGGGACGGCGTGTAGAGAACCCCGCGTCCTCGTCAATCGTCGCCCCTCGGTCTTCCCAAAGATTTGTAGGCTGTTCTTTTTGCCAGTTGCCCGATTATGGTTAAGGCTCTCAACCTCGCGTTCAGGAGACCCGTCACGATGCGCCGTGTTGCCGTGTTCATTGCTGTGCTCGCGAGTCTGACCAGCGGCTCCGCCATGGCGGAGCCCGGCCGGCTCACCGGCATGGGAGCCAACCTTTTCGGCAACTCCTTCTTTCATTTCGGCCAGCCCAATCTCGAGCGTTTCATGGTGTCCTCGATCCAGGTCGGCCGGCTCCGGGTGCAACTGCAGCGGACGCGCCTCGAGGACATCCAGCGCGTCTATGGCGGCACGATCTACCAGGAAGGCGCGGGTAATGGCGCGGCGCGCTGGCTCTGCTACCAGGGACCGCAGGCCTCCACCTGGTTCATGTCCAACATGCTCGGCGGCGGCGAGTTCGTGATGATGGTCGCGACCCAGGCGGGCGCCGCCGGCGGATCGTGCGACGCGGCGAACGTTCCGCCCCCGCAGATGGGCATCCCCGGCCTCGGCGCGACGACCGCGCAGCTCAAGGCGACGTTCGGCTCGGCGGTCGTCGGGAGCCACAGCGATGTGAGCTACCGCGTCGATCGGCCGGCCAAGGACGGCCTCGGCACCGCCAACGATGCCCAGTACATCGGCTACGTGGTCCGCGGCGGCTCGGTCGTCGGCTACGGGGTCGGCGAAACCACGGCCCAGTAGCGACCTCGCGCTTCGACAGGCTCAGTGTGAGGTCTTTGGGGCGGGTTGCCGCACCGGCGCGTTATCGTTAATACGAAGCGCGCCGTCGCCGCCCCGAGCCGTCGCCCCGAGGAAGAAATCATGCCCGTTTCATTCACCCGCAAGGGCCGCGCGCTCCTGCCCGGCCAGGTCTCCGAGCTCACCGTCATCGATCGCGAGGCAGGCGAGCCGCGCGTCATCTTCACGGCGGACGAGATCATCGAGGCGCCGAACTGGACGCCGGACGGCAAGACCCTGATCTTCAACGCGGGCGGCGAGCTCTGGCGCATTCCGGCGGATGGCTCGGCGGAGCCGGAGAAGATCGAGACCGGCACGGTCCGCGACCTCAACAACGACCATGTGCTCTCCCCGGACGGAGAGATCATCTATCTCAGCAACCAGAGCGATGGGGCGCTCTACAGCGTTCCCATTGCCGGCGGGCAGCCGAGGAAGATCTCGAACGACCATGCCGAGCCGCACCACTATTACCTCCACGGCGTATCGCCCGACGGCAGGACGTTGAGCTATGTCGCCGTCGAAGGCCCGGCCGGAAAGAAGCGCGCCAACATCTTCACCATTCCCGCCGCGGGGGGACCCGACACCCGTATTACCGACGTCGACTATCCCAATGACGGGCCGGAATATTCGCCGGATGGAAAGTGGCTCTACTTCTCCGGCGAGAAGGCGGCGAAGCGTCCCGGGCACGCCCAGTGCTTCCGCATGCAACTTTCGAGCGGCGGGGTCGAGCAGCTGACCTTCGACGACCGGGTGAACTGGTTTCCGCACGTCTCGCCGGACGGCAAGTGGATCGTCTACATCTCCTACCCGGAGGGCACGACCGGCCACCCCGCCGACAAG
>DASZTU010000329.1:0-10257 GCA_035547975.1 Devosiaceae bacterium
CCGCGCCGGACGGGAAACCTGACCGTCAGGCGCTCGACCTTGACCAGCGGCTCGATGGCGGCGCGCCCGATCGCGCCATCGCTGCGCACCGCCCGCCCCGCGCTGAAATGCGGCACCGCCTCGAGCAGGTGCCGCGTATAGGCGTGCTGCGGATTGTCGAGCACGCTCGAGAGCTCGCCGGCCTCCACCACCGTGCCCTGCTGCATCACCAGGATGCGGTCGGCTATTCCCGCTACGAGCCCGATATCGTGCGTGATGAAGATCATCGCCATACCGGTTTCGCGCCGCAGCTCGGCGAGCAGCGCCATGATCTGCGCCTGGACGGTCACATCGAGCGCCGTCGTCGGCTCGTCGGCGATCAGCAGGCGCGGATTGCTCGCGAGCGCCATGGCGATCATCACCCGCTGCCGCATACCCCCCGACAGCTGATGCGGATAGGCGGCGAGCCGCTGCGACGCGTCGGGGATGCGCACGCGCTCGAGCGCCCGCCGGGCTTCGGCCGTCGCCTCTCCCCGGGCGAGCCCGCGGCTCAGCCGATATGCCTCGGCAATCTGCGCGCCGACGGTCATCACCGGGTTGAGCGAGGTCATCGGCTCCTGAAAGATCATGCCGACCTGCCGGCCGCGAACGCCGGTGAGGGTCCGCTCGTCCGCCTGCGCAAGATCGATCCTGTCGCCCTCGGGCCGGGTCAGCAGGATGTGCCCGCCGGTGATCCGCCCGCCGCCGAAATCGATCAGCCGATTGATCGAGAGCGCCGTGACCGATTTGCCCGAGCCGCTTTCGCCCACGATCGCCAGCGTCTCGCCGGCCCCGAGGGTGAAGCTCACGCCGTGCAGGACCTCCTGCGCCGCCGGGCCGCCGCCGAAACCGACCCGCAGGTCGCCGACTTCGAGCAGGGGCGCGCTCATGCCGTCCGCCGCTGCGTGCGCGGATCGAGGATGTCGCGCAGAGCGTCTCCGGTCAGGTTGAAGCCGAGAATGCCGAGCATGATGGTGAGGCCCGGGAAAACCATCAGCCACGGCGCATGCTGCATCAGGTTCTTGCTGTCGGCGAGCATCAGCCCGAGCGAAGGGGCGGGGGGCTGGGTCCCGAGGCCGAGAAAGCTCAGCCCCGCCTCGGTGAGGAGCGCCCACGCCAGCGCCAGCGTCACCTGCACCGTGAGGGGCGCAACGAGGTTGAGCAACAGATGCCGCGAGAGGATGTAGCCCGGCGAGCTGCCGAAGGTCCGCGCCGCCTCGACGAACTCCCGCCGCTTGAGCGACAGCGCCGGCCCTCGCGCCACGCGCGCGAAAATGGGGGTATAGACGATGGCGATCGCGAGAATGCTGGTGAGCGTGCCCGGTCCCGCGACGGCGATGATCAGAAGGGCGAGCAGGATAGCCGGGAAGGCGAGCAGCACGTCCATCAGGCGCATCAGTACGCCATCGCCAAGGCCGCCCCACCACGCTGCCGAAAGCCCGATCGCGGTGCCGGCGATGCTTGCCGCGGCGACCGATCCGAAGGCCACGACGAAGCTTTGTCCGATGCCGACCATGAGGCGGCTGAACGTGTCGCGGCCAAGCAGGTCCGTTCCCATCCAGAATACCGGCCCCGGCGGTTTGAGCCGGCTGATGGGTATCTGCTGCAGGGGATTGTGCGGCGTGAGGCCCAGCGCGCCGAGGAGCGCGAGAACCACATAGATCGCGATGATCGATGCCCCGATCCGCCCGCTGGGGTGGGCGGCGATGGCCCTGAGCACGCTGGTCAATTCGCACTCAGCCGGATTCGCGGATCGAGGGCGGCATAGGCGAGGTCGACGATGAGATTCACCACGAGGAAGTTGAGCGCGATGAACAGCACCGCGCCCTCGACGAGCGCGTAGTCGCGCTGCGTGATGGCGTCGAGGACGAGCCGGCCGATCCCGGGAAGCGCGAAAATCTGCTCGACGATCACGGCACCGCCGAGGAGATAGCCGAATTCGACGCCGCTCAGCGTCACGACCGGGATGAGGGCGTTGGGCAGGGCGTGGCGCCAGATCACGCGGCGCGGCGGGACCCCCTTGGAGCGGGCGGTGCGCACGTAGTCGTCGCTCAGGACGTCGAGCATGGCCGATCGGGCGATGCGGGTGACCGATGCGGCAAAGGCGAAACCCAGGGTGATGGCGGGAAAGAACAGCTGGCCGAGATTGGCGATGGGATCGGCAAGGAGCGGCGTGAACGTCCCCATCGCCGGGATGAAGCCGAAATAGACCGAGGTCACGTAGATGATGACGAGGCCGACGACGAAGCTCGGCGTCGATTGCCCGAGCATGGCAACGATCCGGACGGCGAGGTCGCTCGGGCGCTCGTTGCGCGTCGCCGCCAGCACGCCGAGCGGTACCCCGACCAGGAGGGCGATGACCATGGCGAGGAGCGCAAGCTCGAGCGTCAGCGGGAACCGTTCGAGGATCACCCCCAGCACGGGTTTGCCGTAGATCACCGAGACGCCGAGGTCGCCATGCAGCAGCCCGCCCAGCCAGTGGAGGTATTGGGTCACGACCGGCTGGTCGATGCCGAAATAGCGCGCCAGCGCCGCCCGCTGGTCCGGCGTCAGCAGCCCCGCCTCGGTGCCGAGCATCGCGGTGATCGCGTCGCCCGGAATGAACCGGATGGTGAAGAAAACGAGCGCCGAGACCCCGAGCAGGATCAGCGGGAACGTGACCAGTCGCTGCGCCAGATAGTTCATGCGGGACGGCCCGCAAGTCTCGCTGCGCGATCACCGAAGGCCCCTTCACCTCCGCCTCGGCGCGCAGCGCCGTGTGAGGGGGCCTTCGCCACCACGTCGGTCCTGCTTCGCGATGCAGCCACCCCTACTGGACCGTCACATGCGCCAGCGAGAGGAGCGTGCCGGTCGGCGAGGGCTCGAACCCGTGCACGTTCTTGCGCTGGGCGGTGTAGCTGTAGCCGGTCGAGAGCCAGATCCAGGGCGAGGTCTCGGCGAGGTGCTGCTCGAACTTGTGGAAGATTTCCACCCGCTTGGCCGGGTCGGTCTCGGCCTGGCCTTGCTTCAGCAGGCTGTCGAGCTCGTCATCGGTGTAGTTCGAGACCTTGAGCAGGTTGCCGTCCTTGGTGAAGTAGCGGTTGTACATCGGGTAGGGATCGGGCCGCCCGCCATTGAGGGCCACCGCCATGTCGAAATCCGCCTTGAGCCAGCGGTCGACATAGACGTTGAGCTCCATCATCTGGATGTTGAGCTTGATGCCGATCGCGGCGAGCTGGTTCTGCAGCACCTGCGCTTCGGCCGACGCATAGGGCGGCTCGCCCGTCGCGGCGATGACGTTGGCGGTAAAGCCGTCGACGCCCGCGTCCTTCATCAGCGCCTTGGCCTTGTCGAGGTCCTGCTTGTAGCAGAAGAGGGTGCTGGGATCCTCCGCGAAGGCCGGCATGGTGAGGGGACCGGTGACCTTGCCTTCGCCGGCGAGCGCCGTGTCGATGACCTCCTGCCGGTTCACGGCGCAGGAAATTGCCTGCCGCACCTTGAGATTGTCCATCGGCTTGTGCGCGGGGTTGAGCTGCAGCACGTTGTAGGAAAGGCCCGGCGCGCGGTTGAGCTGGAGGTCCGGTTCCTGTGGCACGAGGGTTGCAACCAGCGGATCGTTGAGCAGCGCGAAATCGGTCTGCCCCGCCCGCAGCGAAGCGAGGATGGCCGTCTCGTCCGGCAGCACCGAGATGGTGATGCCGTCAACGCCCGTCTTGCCACCGGCCCAGTTGGGGTTGGGCGTGAGCACTTCCCTGGAATTGGGATCCCACGAGTCGAGCTTGAACGGCCCCGACCCGATCGCCTTGGTGCCGATGGTGCCCGCCTCGATTTCGCTCGCCGGCACGATCGCCGCATTGATCGACGCCATGGCGACGAGGAGGGGGACGTCCGCCGTCTTGAGATGGAAGACGATGGTCTCGGGATCGGGCGTGTCCATGGTGTCGATCGAGAGATAGTTCGAGCGCGCCGCGGCCGCCGTCTTCTCGTCGAGGATGCGCGTATAGGTGGCCTTCACGTCGGCCGACGTGACCTGAGCGCCGGTGCTGAACTTCGCGTTGGGATCGAGCTTGAACGTCAGCGTCTTGGCGTCCGGGCTGAACTCCCAGCTCTTGGCGACGCTCGGGATGACATTGAGCTGGGCATCGAAGTTCACCAGCGGCTCGTAGATCAGTTCGAGCAGGCGCAGCGACGAAAAGGCGGTCTGCTTGTGCGGGTCGAGCCCGGTTGCGTCCTGCGACCACGCCATTCTGAGTGTGGCCGCTTCGACCGGCGCGATCGCGGCCGTTGCGAGGAGCGCGGCGGCAACGGCGCCGAAAAGCAGCTTGCGAGTGTTTGTCCAGTGCATCATGTCTCTCCCTTGGCCTCACCGCCACGATAGGCGCGGCCGGACGGCCCGCCGGCGAGGTGTTTCATCCGGCATGCGCTTCGATTGCCTTGCGCAGGAAGCCGTGCGCCTGCGCCAATGCTGCCCGGGCGTGCGGTACGTCGAGCCCGGTCTTGATGATGAGAATGGCGAGCTTCACGTCATTCCCGCTGCGCGCGAGCGCCTCCTCGGCCTCAGCGAGCGGGCAGCCGGTCGCCTGCATCACGATGCGCGCCGCACGCGCCACCAGCTTCGCGTTGCTCGGGTTGAGGTCGACCATCAGGTTCTCGTAAACCTTGCCGATGCGGATCATGCTCGCCGTGGAGAGCATGTTGAGGACGAGCTTCTGCGCCGTGCCGGATTTCATCCGGGTCGATCCGGTCAGCACCTCGGGCCCCACCACCGGCGCGATCGAAATATCCGCCATGCGGGCGATCGTCGAATTGGGGTTGCAGGTGAGGCCGACCGTCGTCGCCCCCGTCTTCCTCGCGTACTCGAGCGCCCCGATAACGTAGGGGGTGCGGCCGCTGACCGCGATGCCGACCACGACGTCGTCGGCGGTGAGGTCGATTTTCCGGAGGGCGGCCGCCCCCTGCTCGGCATCATCCTCGGCCCCTTCCGTCGCGCTGACGAGCGCACCGGGGCCGCCGGCGATCAGCCCCACCACCATGCCGGGGGGCACGCGGAAGGTCGGCGGGCACTCCGAGGCGTCGAGCACGCCCAGGCGGCCGCTCGTTCCTGCCCCGATATAGATCAGCCGCGCCCCCTTGTTGAAGGCCTCGACGATGCGGTCGACGGCCCGTCCGATCTCCGGAATGCACTTCTCGACCGCCGCCGGCACCTGCCGGTCTTCCGCATTGATCGTGCGCAGGATGCCGAGCGTGGGCTCGAGGTCGATCTCCATGCTGGCCGGATTGCGCGCCTCCGAGACGAGCGAATCGAGCTCGGAGAGAAGTGCCGCCTTGCCGTTTGCGGGACCCGCCATCATCGGCTCCCCGGCCGATAACGCGGGCCACGCAGCCGAAAGAGCCATCCTCTGCGTCCCGAGCCCCGCATATTGTTCCGCCGCGTCCGCTGTCAGTCCGGAACGGACGGTAGCGGCAGAGCCGAAACCGCGTCAATCGCCGACCCGTCCCCTGCGACACGCAGGATTGCTGTTCCATCCATGGGGCGAGGAGTCTTTTCCTCGCCCGAGGCTTCGATTACAAAAGCTCGACTGCTGTGGCGGGCGGGCAGCTTCTGCGGATTCGACCTCGAGTGGTCCTGGCATGACAAACGGTGTTGCTTGGCACCGGGGGCGCTCGTGTGACTGCGCATTCGAGACGAGGGGAGGGATCGGGGCGACCGGCGCCGGGCACGGGTCCGGGCGAAGCGCGCGCCGATCCGCTCCCGCCCGCCTACGAGGTCGAGATCGCAACCGACGACCCGCTGCGGCTTTCGGCCGAGCTTGCCCGGGTGTTCCGGCCGGTTGCCTTCAGGCCGGTGGGCAATGAGGGGTTTCGGGCCGAGGGCTCGATCGCGGTGCTCGATGGCATCCGCATCATGGACCTCGATTTCAGGAGCCCCTTCGAGTCCGTGCACGAGCGGCCGTTCGATGGCTATCTCTTCACGCTGCCCGTGCCCGCCGCGATCATCGCGCGTCGCGGAGAACGGGCGGAGCCGATCAGCTTCACCCGGGGATCGGCGGTCGACGCAGCCGCCATCGCCGGCTGGACGCTCCCCACGCCGGCCCGCCTCCAGACCATCGCGGTCGAGTGCAGCCGCCTCGTCAGGTTCCTCGCGCGCGAGGTCGACCGCCCCATCGACCGTCGGCCCGCCTTGCTGCAGCGCGATCTTCCGGCGGCGATCGTGCCGCTGCTCACGGCGCTCTTCTGCGCCATTCAGGCCGGGATGCGGGGGGGTGCGCCCCTGCTCAGCAGCGGCCTCGCGCTGCAGCAGGTGGAAGAGGCGCTGCTCGGCATTTTGATGTTCAACCTCGCCCATGACTATGGGGACGCGATGCGCCGCGCCCGGGCACCCGCGGCCACCTCCTGGCAGGTGCGGCGGGCGCTCGACTTCATGCGCGCCAACATCTCGCGGCCAATCTCGACGGCGGACGCCGCCGGCGCGGCCGGCGTCGGCATCCGGGCGTTGCAGCTCGCCTTCAAGGCGCAGCTCGGCATGAGCCCGACCTCCTACCTGCGCACGCTGCGCCTCGAGCACGCCCGGGCCGACATCCTCGGCGGCCGAGGCACGCTCGAGGAAATCGCGCGCCAGTGGGGCTTCGCCTCCCCGCGCCAGTTTTCGCTGAGCTACCGCATGGCGTTCGGCGAGCTGCCGAGCGAAACCGCCCATCGGCGCTAGCAAAATGCGCGGAAGCGAATCTATCCGCGCTTTCGCGCAAGAATCGGCGAGTCGAATGCCTCTGGCAAGAGCGTGTTAACGACGTCGACCTGACATTGCTGCCGTTGCGGCGCGGTCTTGTTCTTTCTCGGCAAGTATTGGCGCAGTTGTGGTCGCCGCCGATGCCTATCGGCAGCGAAGACGATGAATCGTGCGTGGGGCAGGCCGATCGTGAATATTGATGGGGGCACGGGGTATGCATCAGCCGCCGGTGCAGCACCCGGAACGACCGCATTGTTCTCAATGGCGCGGGTGGGGCCATGAACGGGGAAAGCCGCCCCGACAGCGCCGGCGAGGCGCGCCCGATGCGCATGCTCGTCGTGGACGACAGCCGGTCGAGCCTCGCCTTCCTCGCCGCGCGTCTGCGCGAACTCGGCTCGCATGAGGTCGAAACCATGCTGCGTCCCCGCGCGGCGCTCGCCCGCTGCGACGAGGTGCAGTTCGACCTCGTGATCCTCGACCACATCATGCCCGATATGGACGGCATCGAGGTCACGCGGCATCTGCGCTCGCGGGCCAGCTACTCGGCCGTGCCGATCATCATGGTCACCTCGAACGTCGAGAGCAGCATCCGGCTCGAAGCGATCGCGGCCGGTGCCAACGATTTTCTGCCCAAGCCGTTCGACAGCGTCGAGCTTCAGGCGCGGGTGCGCAACCTCCTTGAGCTGCGCCGGGCGCAGCGGCAGCTGGCCGAGCACGCGGCGCGTCTCGCCGCCGAGGTCGAGATCGCGACGCGCCACGTGGTCGAGCGCGAAGAGGAATTGATCTGGCGCCTCGCCCGGGCCATCGAATACCGCGACGGCAGCACCGGCGAGCACGTCTCGCGCGTCGCGCTCCTCTCGCGCCTCATCGCGGAGAGCCTGGGGCTCACCCCCGAGCGCTGCCGCATCATCTATCTCGCGGCGCCGCTCCACGACATCGGCAAGATCGGCATTGCCGACGCGATCCTGAGCAAGCCCGGCAAGCTGACCCCTGCCGAGACCACGGCGATGCGGACCCACGTCACCATCGGCGCCCGCATTCTCGAGCAGGGCTCGTCCGAACTGGTGCGCGCCGCCGAACTGATCGCCCAGAGCCACCATGAGCGCTGGGACGGCAAGGGTTATCCCGAAGGGCTGGCCGGGACCGACATCCCCATCGAAGCGCGCATCGTCGCCGTGGCCGATGTGTTCGACGCGCTCTGCTCGGAGCGGCCCTATAAGCCCGCCTGGCCGGTCGAGGCGGCGCGGCTGGAAATCCGGCGCGGTAGCGGCACGCAATTCGACCCGCGCTGCGTCGCGGCGTTCGAAGCGCGTTGGCCCGAAATCGCGGCGATCTTCGAGGAAGGGGCCGGTCCCTCGCCGCCCGAAAAGACTTTGGCAGGGGAGAGCGACGCCTCCCCGATAACCCCGGCGCGGCGCCGGGAAGGGGCGTCCGGTGCGACGGCGGCGTGACGGAGAATCCAGAATGGCAAAACCCCATCTGATCGAACTTAAGGGCGATCTCGGGCTGCGTGACGCCGGGGAGCTGGCGGCGAAATTTCGCGAGGCGATCGAAAAGCACGCTGCGGTAGCGGTTGCGACCGGAAACCTCGGCAGCGCCGACCTCAGCACCGTGCAACTGCTGGTTGCGGCGCAGAAATCCGCCGCCAGGGCGGGGAAATCCTTCACCCTTGTCGCCCCCGTCGGCGAAGCGCTGCAGGCGACGCTGGTCAAGGCCGGGTTCCTCGCCGCCGACGGGCGGCCGCGCGACGCGGGCGAGCAGTTCTGGACCCCGGGCAACTGAAAGGCAGAGGCGCATGAGCAAGACCATACTCACCGTCGATGACTCGGCCTCCATCCGGCAGATGGTGGCGATGACGCTGAAGTCGGCCGGCCACGATGTGCTCGAGGCGGGGAACGGCGCCGAGGGCTACGACAAGGCCACGGCCAATACCGTGCACGCCGTGATCACCGACCTCAACATGCCGGTGATGAACGGCATCGAGTTCATCCGCAAATACCGCCAGCACCCGGCGAGCAAGGGGGTGCCGATCATCCTCCTCACCACCGAGTCAGACGAGGAGCTGAAGCGGCAGGCCAAGGAGGCCGGTGCGACCGGCTGGATCGTCAAGCCCTTCAAGCAGGACCAGTTGCTGGCCGTCATCAAGAAGGTCACCGGCGCATGACCACGTCCGATCCCGCAGAAACCTTCCGGCAGGAAGCCCGCGAGCTCCTCGAGCAGCTGGAGCAGGGCTTGCTCGATCTCGAGCAGTCGCCCGGCGACGCCGACCTTGTGAACAGCACCTTTCGGGCCCTCCACACCATCAAGGGCTCGGGGGCCATGTTCGGCTTCACCGAAGTCGCCGAATTCGTGCACGAGTTCGAGACGGCATTCGACCGCGTGCGCAAGGGCCAGAGCACGCCGACCCCGGCGCTGATCGCCGTGGCGCTCGACGCCCGGGACCACGTGCACAAGCTCATCGACGAGCCCGATGCCGATCTCTCGGGCGGCGCCGACATCCTGGCCCGCCTGCGCGTCGCCGTGGCGGGCGGCGCGGGCGAGGGGGCCTCTTCCGCCGGCGACGCCGGGTCGGTTCCCGACGCGCCCGCCTCGACCGGCCGTTGGCGCATTCGCTTCAAGCTGCCGGGCGACTGCCTCCTTTACGGCACCAACCCGCTGCTGCTCCTCGATGAGATCGCGGAGCTCGGGCCGTGCGAGGTGCGGGCCCTGACCGCCGATGTGCCTTCGCTCGAGGAACTCAACCCCGAACTCTCCTATCTCGCCTGGGAGGTCGATCTGGCAGCGGACGATCCGCGCGCCGCGATCGAGGACGTGTTCATGTTCCTGCGCGACGGCATGGAGCTCTCGGTCGTGCCCCTCAGCACCGACACCGCCGCGGCTCCCGTCGAGACCTCCGTGGCCGACGCTGCCGCTGCGGCCGAACCCCGAGGCGTGACCTCGCCGTCCGCGCCAGCGGCAGCGGAGAAGGCCCCGGCCCCGCCGGCTTCGTCGCCCCGGCGGGAAGTCACCCCGGCCCACGTAAAGGCGGCGCCCGCCGCCGCAGCGGAAAAGGGCAGTTCATCGCTGCGCGTCGATGCCGAGCGCCTCGACGAGCTGATGGATCGGGTCGGCGAACTGGTCATCGCCCAGTCCCGCCTGACCCAGATGGCCGCCTTCAGTTCGGACCCGAACCTCAAGAGCATCGCCGAGGAGCTCGGGCGCCTCTCCGCCGGGCTCCGCGACACCACCATGGGCATCCGCATGGTGCCCATCGGCACGCTCTTCGCGCGCTTCCGCCGTCTCGTCCACGACCTCTCGCGCGACCTCGGCAAGGAGATCGAATTCATCACCTCGGGCGAGGAAACCGAGCTCGACAAGACGATGATCGAGCGGCTCGCCGATCCGCTCGTGCACCTCATCCGCAATGCCGTCGACCACGGCCTCGAATCCGCCGCGGAGCGCAGCGCCGCGGGCAAGCCGCAGGTGGGCAAGGTGCGCCTTTCGGCCGTCTATGCGGGGGCGGAGGTCGCCATCTCGGTTTCGGACGACGGGGC